>CAYSQV010000060.1:0-7635 GCA_964433295.1 uncultured Nitratifractor sp.
TCCATCTCAAGCCCGCATCCCGCTCCACCCCGAGTGCAAAAGTCCCGATTCGGCAGAGAGTCCAAACACCGGAAGAAGACTGAGATGCTAAGATTGCCCAAACACAGCATACGAAGAGGCCTATGGTTTGCGGGATTGATTGGCACAATGGGCCTGAGCGCCGCAACACAGCATACCCTTTATAAGCAGTTGCCAAAAGTGACACATCAAATGCCCGGCGGACAGGCATTGATCGTGGCTTTTTACGGCAGACCCGGGGTGAAATCACTGGGTGTACTGGGAGAGTATCCTATTGGCGTTCTGAAGAAAAAAATTCGGCAGAAAGCGGACGAATACAGTCGCATCACCGGGAAAAAGGTCACTCCGGGCTTTGATATCATCTATGGACTTGCGGCAAGCGATCCCGGGCGAAACAGAGATTATATTCTGCATTTGAAGCCTTCCCGGCTTGATCCCTATCTTTCGGCAGCTGCAAAAGAGGGGTTTGTACTTTTTCTGGAGACGCAGCTGGGAAAACATACCCCGGAAGATGCCGTACACCATGTTTTGAAATACTTGAAATACCGCAATGTTCATTTGGCAATCGATCCCGAATTTGAAGTGAGCAACCTGACGGTACGTCCGGGCAAAAAGATCGGTCATATTGATGCCGAATCGATCAACAGGGTTCAGGCGATCATGGATGCCTATATGAAAAAACACGGTATTCATGAAACAAAAATGCTCTTGATCCATCAATTTAGAGGGAAAATGGTAGAGCACAAATCGGTTGTGAAAAAGTACGACAACATCAAATTGATTATGAATCTTGATGGACATGGCAGTCCAAAATTGAAGACAAACATCTACAACGCCATCTACACAAAGGCGTACGCCGATCGGGTAGCCGGCGGCTTCAAACTGTTCTTTCGTGAAGACCATCCTCTCATGACACCGCGCCAGGTTATGGGGATGGAAAAAGTGCAGGGTGTCCGGATAAAATATCCGCCGAAATTCATCAATTACCAATAAAAGATATTATAAAATATTATTTCCATATTTTTGTGCAGGCCTTTTCGAAATATTTACGAATATTTTTTGCAAAATCCGGGAGATTGACCCGACAAAAATGTGGAAATAAAACTGCCTGTTTTTCCAAAGAGATTTTCAAAAACAAACATGATTTTTCGCATTTTCTGTAGAATATTCTCACAAAAAATATTAAAACCAAAATATTTATATATAACTCAAAATATCGATATAATGGATAGATAAAATGTAATGAGTCTTTTACGTTATCAAAAAATATTTATAGGCAATCTTCTGAATATTTTTTACAGAGCGATCGAAAATTTCATCATAAATCCCCCCCAGTAGAATTCGAAAACTGCTACGAAAATCTGCGAGAAGACTTTCTGCCGCGTGGAGAGATATTTTTGAATATGTGGTGAAGTTTTTGGTGGAAAACAATCAATTTTTCCCGGAGCGTTTTGCATAAAATTCCCGTCGGAATTTTTCGAAATTTCCGTCCAGAATTGCTGTACGGATTTGCCCCATCAGTGTCAGATAATAGTGGAGATTATGGAGCGTCGCCAGGCGAAAATAGGTGAGTTCTTTGGCCCGGTAGAGGTGACGAAGGTAACTGCGCGAATAGTGTTGGCAGGTGTAGCATCCGCAGGCCGGATCGATGGGGTCAGGATCGGTCGTGAAGCGGGCGGCTTTGATGGTGATTTTGCCAAATGTGGTGAAGAGCGTTCCGTTGCGGGCGTTGCGGGTGGGCATGACGCAATCAAACATGTCCACTCCCCGAGCGACATTTTCGACCAGATCTTCCGGGGTGCCGACCCCCATGAGATAGCGGGGTTTGTCGGCAGGGAGAAAAGGGACCGTCCATTCGACGGTATCGTACATCGCCTGGTTGGGTTCACCCACGCTCAGCCCCCCGATCGCAAATCCGTCAAAATCGAGCGCGGTGAGCTCCTGGGCAGATTGTCTGCGAAAATCCCGGTCGGTACCTCCCTGGACGATGGCAAAGATGTTTTGACCGATGCCGATCCCTTTTTGCTGCTGAGCCCGATGGTAGGCGATGGAGCGTTCGGCCCAGCGGGTGGTGCGGGCGATGCTCTGGGCGATGCGAGCCGTTTCGGCCGGCAGGGCGATGAGATCGTCGAGGATCATCATGATATCGGAGCCGAGGTTGTGCTGAATATCAAGGACTTTTTGGGGAGTGAAATGGTGCGTCGATCCGTCAATGTGGCTTCGAAACGTGATCCCGTCTTCGGCATACTTGACGTTGTCCGAGAGAGAAAAGGCCTGAAGCCCGCCGCTGTCGGTCAGGAAGCTTTTGGGGAAGCGGGTGAAGCCATGCAGCCCCCCCATCCGCGCGACGGTCTCATCGCCCGGACGCAGGTAGAGATGATAGGTGTTGCCCAGAATGATCTCCGGTTTGAGATGGGTCTGCAGGTCGACCGCGTCAAGCGCCTTGACCGCTCCCACCGTCCCTACGGGCATGAAAACCGGTGTCCGGATCGTGGAGTGGGCCGTAGTGAGTGTCGCAGCGCGGGCACGGCCGTCGGTGGCATCAAGGTGAAATGTCATTATGGTATAATCCTGAATTCAAATGCAAAATTGTACCCAAAAAGAGGAAAATGCAGAACATATTGATTTTGGCTGACGGCATCAGTGCGGAACGTTTTATCGAGCGGATCGTGCAAAAGCGTGTAGGCGAAAACCACTACATTGTGGTGAGCCCGCGACCGATGGAGCATACCTTGCGGCACGCGTCCAACCTCGAGAGGCATACGTTTGACCCCACCAGTCGCACCAAGCTGGCCAAACTGCTCCATGCGCACGAGCTTTCGGTCGCCTTTATTATCATGGACAATGATGCCGAAGCGCGGGCATGTCTTGACAATATCCGCGGCGAGGATACGCGCCTTCAGATTGTCCTGCTGGACCGCTGGGGCTCCTTTTCGGTGTTGCACGAGAGTGCCGTGCATGTGGTGGATGAGGCACAACTTGTGGCCAGCCGCCTGTTTGATCATCTTCCTAACGTTCCGGTGGTGGCTCAGAACGTTGGCCTGGCCCAGGGGGAGATCATGGAGGTGCTGGTACCCTACGGAAGCAGCTTTGCTTATCGCCATGTCGGCTCGATCGCACAGGTGAAGTGGCGCATCGCCGCTATTTACCGTGACCACAAGCAGATCCTTCCCACCCACGCGACCATGATCCGTCCTCAGGATACACTTTTGATCCTTGGCAAACCTCAGGTGCTTAACAACATCTACCACCGTATCAGCAAAAAAGAGGGGCGCTTCCCCGAGCCGTTCGGGCGCAATCTCTATCTGGTGCTGGATTTGAGGCGCGATGAGGAACATGCTGTCGAACATCTCAAAGAGAGCATCCATTTGCTGGATCGGATCGAAGAGGGGAGGCTCATCGTCCGCCTCCTCCACCCGGGCGATTTCACTCTCCTGGAGACCCTGCGCAACTACGAGAGTGAGCGGATCGATGTCCATGTGACGTATGCCGAGGAGGATACGGCGGCGATCCTCCATGACGATGGGGTGCGGTTTGATGTCGGGCTGCTGTTGATGAGTCGTGCGCTCTTTGCGGATCGGGCGGTCGCGGATATGATGCTGGCTCAGCGCAAACTGGTCCTTCTCTTTGGGGATTCACCGCTCTACAGTGTCGATCGTTCGGTGGTGCTGATGAGCGATCCGACCGAGATGGAGGCGATCTCCTCGACCCTTTTCTACGCGTCCGAGGCGCTGGATCTCAAGCCGTGTCTGTGCCACTACAGTCCCGATGGGGATTTTGAGACCCACCGCATGGTCGTAGAGCACTATGAGACGCTCTCCCGTATCTTCCAGTATCCCATTACCATTGAGGAGAAGATGGTCAATCCCATCCGTGCGCTCGAATCGATGGATCATGTGCTTCAGGTACTCCCCTTTACGGAGGCACTGCAGGAGAAAGACCTCTTCAAAATCTTCTCGACACGCATCAGCGATTATCTGCTCGATTCGGTGCGCCATCCGAAACTTCTGATCCCGGCTGAGGCCAGAGATTAATGGATTTTAAGGTAGAATAAAGCCAATCAATTCGTAAGGAATCTGCCGTGGTCGTTCCCATCGCGCTTCATCCCCAGCCACCGTTGACCTATGATATTGCCATCGGCACGTTGGCGCTGCCCCGTTTTGACCGGAAGGTCGCCGTGGTGACCAACCCGACTGTCTGGGGATTGCATGGGGACCGCCTGTCGGCTCTGCTGGATGCGCCGCACGTTGAGCGGATCGAAGTGCCCGACGGTGAAGAGTACAAACGGCTCGATACGGTCACGCAGATCCTGGATCGCCTCTTTGAGGCGCAGTTTGACCGCTCAAGTCTTTTGATCGCTTTTGGGGGCGGGGTGATCGGTGACATGACCGGCTTTGCGGCGAGCCTCTATCAGCGGGGGATCGGTTTTGTCCAGATCCCCACCACGCTGCTCAGTCAGGTCGACGCGAGTGTGGGCGGGAAGACCGGAGTCAATACCCGCTGGGGTAAAAACCTGATCGGTGCTTTTTATCAACCCGAAGCGGTCCACATCGACCCGGCCTTTCTGGAGACGCTTCCGCCGCGCGAGTTTGCTGCCGGTGTGGCCGAGGTGATCAAGATGGCGGTGATGTTTGATGCCGATTTCTTCACTTACCTTCAGAGACACGATCTGTGCAGGCAGGAGGTGATCGTCGAGATGATCCGCCGCAGCGTCGAGCTCAAGGCCCGTGTCGTGAATCAGGACGAAAAAGAGTCCGGTATTCGTGCGGTGCTCAATTATGGGCACACCTTCGGGCATGTCATCGAGAACGAAACCGCCTACTCCACGTATCTGCATGGGGAAGCGGTGGCCATTGGGATGGTGATGGCCAATACGCTGGCGGTGGAACTGGGTCTGCTCCCGGAGCGGGAGGCGCAGGCGATTGTGCAGCTTCTGGAGCACAACGGATTGCCGACAACCTATCCTCTGGCCGACATCGATGCCTTCTATGATCACTTCTACCTCGACAAAAAGAGCACAAACGGCGCGATCACCTTTGTCCTTCCCGACGGAGGGATTGGTACCCACACCCGGCGAAACGATATCGATGAGGCGACGGTCAAGCGGGCCCTGCGAGCTTTTGGAGGGGCGCAATGAGGCGTTATGGGCTTTGGGGGCTGCTTCTTTGGATGCTGGCGGGTACGGCACTGCTCTGGGGTGAGGGGAACGTCACCGGCACATCTGCCAAACCCAACGCGACCGCACCGCATGCGGACAGTGACCTTTCACGTGCCAGACTCCAGGCACTCCGGGCGCAGTATACGAAGATCGAGGAGGAGGGGTCCGAAGGGAATGTCTGGTCCAAAATCTACAGCAACTACATGACCTATCAGGACCTTCGAAAGCGCTTTGATGCCCTTTCCAAGCGCATCTACATGCTCACCAATACCAAACACCTCACCGAGCAGGAGACCGCGCAACTGCATGCGCTGAGAATGGAGCGCGATACCCTCCGGGGCAAACTCCAACTGCTCAGAGAGTATCAGGAGAATCCGTTTCAAAAGCTACTTGAGCCGCCGGAGATCGAAAAGGCGCCGCCGATTGGGAATCCGTTTGCGATCATCAGCGCCATTTCGTACAAGAAAAAACTCAAAAGCGACCAGACCGCCTACCATGCCGTTCATGAAGATCTCCTCGGGGTCATCGACCGTCTCAAGCGGAAACAGACCCTCCTGAAAGAGATGATCGCCCTGGACCGGAACAATCAGGCATTGCACAACCGGCTTGATGCCACGATCAAGGAGCTGGAGACGCTGCAGCCGGTCGAGGAGATCCTCAAAACCACCGAAGGGGTCTACGCCAAAAAGATCGAAGAGGTCCGGATCAAGATCGACAATGACATCCGTCGTGAAGTGAGCAAGGCTTTCATGATCGCCATTGTGATCATCGGCTTCTTCCTCCTGTTTCTTGCGGCCAAATTTCTCATTCAGCGCTACATGTCAAAAAAAGAGAGTTTTTATCTCATCAACAAAGCGCTCAATTTCATCTTTTTGAATGTGCTGATCCTCATTTTGCTGTTTGCATACATCGAAAACGTCAGCTACCTGGTCACCATCCTGGGATTTGCTTCTGCAGGGATCGCGATCGCAATGAAAGACTGGTTCATGTCAATCCTGGGGTGGTTTGTGATCGTCATCGGCGGCAGCGTGCACGTGGGGGATCGGGTCAAGTTCGTCCGGGGCAATGTCGAATACGTCGGGGACATCGTCGATATCTCCCCACTGCGGATGACGATGCAGGAGGACATCACGCTGACGACCTACATGCACAACCGCCGTTCGGGGCGGATGATCTTCATCCCCAACAACTACATCTTCACCGACATGCTGGCCAACTATTCGCATGCCGGGCTCAAAACCGTCTGGGATGGAATCGATTTTACCATTACGTTTGATTCCAATGCCCACAAAGCGGTCGCCATCGCCAAAGAGGTGGTCAAAAAATACTCCAAGGGCTACACCGACATCACCCGAAAACAGCTCAACAAGTTGCGCAAGAGCTATCACCTGAAAAACACCAATGTCGAGCCGCGCATCTACTCGTTTCTTGAACCGTACGGTGTCAAGATCAGCGCATGGTACATGACCAATGCGTTTGCGACCCTGACGCTGCGCAGCACCATCTCGATCGAGATTCTTGAACGGCTGCAGGCCGAAGAGGATATCCGTCTGGCCTATCCGACACAAGCGCTTTACCTCAACGAACATATTCCCGCTCCTACCACTGAAGAGCCGGAAGAGGGCAAACGGATCGATCCCCGCGCATGAGTAAAAAAAGCGTGACACAGCCGCGTGTCTATTTCAAAACCTTTGGCTGCCGTACCAATCAGTTTGACACCCAGGTGATGATGGCTTCGCTAAAACACTTCACCGTGACGGCGAACGAGGCTGAGGCGGATACCGTCGTTGTCAACTCCTGCACCGTCACGAACAGCGCAGATGCTTCGGTGCGCAACTACATGCGCTCCGTACGACGCAAAAATGCAAATGCACGGATCGTTCTGGCCGGATGCGGTTCGCACTCCAAAGGGGAAGCGCTGTTTGGCTCCGGCGAAGTGCACGGGGTGATGGGCCATTCGGAGAA
This sequence comes from uncultured Nitratifractor sp., assembly GCA_964433295.1. Taxonomy (GTDB): domain Bacteria; phylum Campylobacterota; class Campylobacteria; order Campylobacterales; family Sulfurovaceae; genus S017-3. Next base: position 7,142 of record CAYSQV010000060.1, read on the forward strand.
AGAGCACATCGACGATCTGCTGCGGCGCGAGGAGCGCTTCTACGAGATCGGGGATCTGGAGCATGTCGACCGGACGATCGTCACCGAGTTTGTGGGCAAAAGCCGGGCGTTTGTCAAAGTGCAGGAGGGGTGTGACTTCGAGTGCTCCTACTGCATCATCCCCGCTGTTCGGGGCGGCGCGCGCAGCTATCCGCTTGAGCAGATCGAGGAGCAGGTGCGCACGCTGGCGGTCAATGGGTTTGGGGAGTTCATCCTCACCGGCACCAATGTCGGCAGCTATGGGCAGGATATCGGCACCTCGATGGCGGAGCTGCTGCGACGACTCTCCCAACTGCGGGGCGTACGCCGGTTGCGGATCGGAAGCCTGGAGCCGATCCAGATCGACGCGGCGTTTTTGGAACTGCTCGATGAGCCGTGGATGGCCCGCCATCTGCACATTGCGCTGCAGCACACCAGCGATGCGATGCTTGCCCGAATGAATCGACGCAACGCCT
>CAYSQV010000061.1:0-7577 GCA_964433295.1 uncultured Nitratifractor sp.
GGCAAACTCACTCTCCTTGACCGGCACATTGATCTTGGCATACACCGCGGTGCGGGAGCTTCGGAACCCTTCGGCTTTGACCGTGATCCGCAGGGGGATCCCCCGATAGAGGCAAACTTCCTGCCCGCTCCCTTCCCAGAGATCGCACGTAAGGCCGACGATGGTCTCGGTGCCGACCTTGACGGCATGGAGTTCGTTGAGAAAGGTGAAATTCTCTCCGGAGAGATCTTTCCCCTCGGCGATAGCAGTATCCATATCGCGATCCCGGGTTTTGTAGGTGATGTTGTCATCGTAGTCGACGGAGTAGATCGTACCGTAATCGATCATGCTGAGGCTTCGGCGGTTGTGCGTTTCGTTGAAATCGCCGCTTTGGACTTCGGTGGAGTCCTCCTCTTTGATCTCCCGGGCTCCCCAGTGATCAAATACCAGGCGGGCCACACCCAGGGTACGCGTCTTGAGACCGGCCGACTGACCGGTTGTATCGACGTCGTAGAGAATCGTCGCCGATTCAACGGGATAGCGCTTGAACCCCTCTTTGGCCATCGCAGGCATCCCAAGCAATGCCAGAATACCCAATGCCGACATTGTTTTTTTCATGCAAATACCCCCGGCACCTATTGGGAAGCGTACCCATTGATTTTTTTTAATATTATACCATAATATATGTCTTGATCGGAAATCATATGCATTAATAGGAATAGAGTTCCCGTTTTATGGTGTCACTGTTAAGTTTTTTGACGATGTTTTGCCACAACCGTTCGTATCGGTCATCGTCCAGCGCGAGTTTTTGCTGCAGCGCTTCACGGGTGGGAGTGCCTTCTGCGCGGGCAATGAGGAGTTTGTACTCTTTTTTGGTCAGTCGGCGTTTGAGGATCGGAATGAGCTGGGCATCTTCCTGAAGGGCGGCGCCCGTCGGCTTGAGGATCAATGTGTTGAGCTGTTGGGTCAGGGGGGTCATTGTTTCTCCTTGTTTTGGTATCGTTCCGCTGAGAAAATATCTATTAATATTATGAACCGTCGTAGATTGATATTTTTCAATATCCTTCTTCAGAGGTATCTCTACGGATTACACGCGTAGCGAAAAGCATCATCAAGTGCCAGCGGGAGAACCAGCGTGCTCAGATGCTCACGCCGCGCCTGCTGGCAGAGCGCCTCCCGGGATTGATCGGTATTATCTACGTAGCGCTGGGCATATTCGACATTCAGGACCGGTTTGTCCGCCTGGATGAACGGGGCATTCTGGTCACATTCGTTGTACTCGTGGCACTGCTCATTGACCGCAAAATCAAACGATGCCACCAGCCGGGGGATCTGATCGAGATCATTTTTGAGCCCGATTGCCAGACCGCGTTCATGCGCTGCATCGGCCAAAAAGCGGTTGTAGTGCAGTTGGTCTTCTCCGGTGAGGGCAAAACCGGTCTCATTGGTATAGCCGTCAACGTTGTCGGGCTCAACACCGTCACACCCTTTGTCCCGGGCGCGATCGAGCCGGGCGAGCATGATCGCTTTGAGTCGCTCGCTGCGGATGTCGAGCCACTGCTCGTCCCAGCCGTCCATCTGTTTGCCCCGGATGGAGGCGGGAAACTGTTTGGCATCGCTGCGCCACGCTTCGTAGCTGCCGGCACTGAAGTAGCAGATCACTTTTCGCCCCGAGCGGTGCAGTGCGGTGATGGTCTCGGTCGGAACATCGAAAAGATCGACATCGTACAGCTCAACCCGGTAGGCAGTGTTGATCGGTCCGGAGAGCTGCCATTGCCAGGTGATACCGGGCGAGGGGCGGTACCAGTTTGTCGAGGCTGTCGTCGCCGGATTGGTACCGCGGCATCCGGTTACCGCCGCAAGAAGAACGAGCGCCGAAGTCAGGAGAAAAGAGGGTCTGTTCATTGGATCGACTCCCAGAAATAATCTACATGCTTCTCAAAGAGCGTCGCAGCCGATGAAGTCGATTTGCCGTCGAGCTTGAGGAGGGTCACCTGCATCTGGTAGAAAAAAAGCGGCGAGAGGAATTCATTGGCAAGCATCAGCGGGTCGGAGGAACGGATCATCTCATCCTGCATCATCCTGAAAAAGATCGACGAGAGCTTTTTGATGTTTTGCTGAATGAAATATTCGTGGTAGAGGTCACGGATGTCGCTGTTTTTGTACATCTCCTGCATCATGAGTTTGAACAACGCTTCGTTTTTGCCGTCAAAACTCAGGAGCTTGAAGGTGGTTGCGATGTTGGCCAGGAGAGATTTGCCCCGTTGGTAGAGAGTGTCCGGCTCTTTCTCCTCGAAGATCGTAACGATGGCCGAGCTCATCAACTGATCGATGAGGGCAGTGAGGATGGCGTCTTTGTTTTTGAAATGGTTGTACAGGGCCCCCTGCTGAAGTCCGACTGCGGAGGCGATGTCTCTTACGGAAGTCTCTTTGAATCCCTGAGAAGCAAAAAGGTCGAGGGATTTGGCAAGGATCCTCTCTTTGGTGTTGCCGGTGCGCTTGCGTGTTTCGCCCACGGGATCGTCCTTTGAATAGAATAGGGTAAAAGTATAGTGAACATTTGTTCATTTGTCAAGGGGACGGGATCGGAATAAAGTGAACAGTTGTTCATATTGATCGGAATAAAAAAGGTCTATAGATGAACAATCGTTCATTAAATTCTAAATAAACCCTCATTAAATGGATATTCCTGTAATGGAAAAAAATTTGCAATTAATTGACATCAGGGAAAGCCCCTGAAATAATATTTGCGAATATCATAATAGGATCCTTCGGACGGTATTGCCATGATCTGAGTGTGTCGATCGGTTTTGCGGGACCCAAAAGGACAGAACATATCGGGAGTCGGTGCATACAAAAGGCTCCGGTATGCAGCAAAAACCTGTGTACGCATAGTCGCGTGTTCGCGGTAGAAAATCTTGTGAGAGACCGCACTTTGCACGGCGGTACATGTGCAGGTTGACAGGAGAGGCTCAGGCGGATGCCCCGGGAGGAGGCAGTGGCTTCACAGAGATTCGTATTTAATATATTTTATATTATGTTAACCAAATTAAACTGTGCGTATTTGGGACCGTTGGCATTATGACAGGGAAACGATCTCCCCGTTTGTAGCAGAAGCCTTGTCGATCTGATGTGTGCTCAGGGTTTGGTGGGAATGCTTTCGTTGCTGGCAAAAAGGGTCTGACGGAGGCGACGTTTTTGTTGCTGTGCGATCTGCCGGTGCAGATACCGGACAATGATGGTGTTGTTGTTTTCGCGGGCGACCCCCATGGGACTCATGCCGTTGGCATCGAGGTTGAAGATCCGAGCGCCCCGCTCTACGAGCATGCGGACCAGGACGGCGTTGTTGGTTCGGATGGCGATATTAAGCGGGATCTCCCCCTGGGGATCTTTGGCGTTGATGTCCGCCCCCTGGGCCAAAAGCCTGCGAATGCGGATAAACGACTGTTTGCGGATCGCCCGGCTCAACTGCGTGGCCAGATCCAGGTGGTTGTGGGGTGCGGCAACAGCCTGGATGGTAACGGTGGGGCGGTTGGGCGGCAGAAGAACAGTCGCTTTTTTTGCAATCTTTTGTGCCGGCCGGAGATTGCCGGAGGGGATTTTTGTTGTGCGGATGTTGGCATCAGGGGTGGCACGGCTGTAGGTGTCTATGGTCTCGAATTTCCATCCCTGGGCTTTCATGATATGGATAAAGGTGCGTAAATGGCGTACATTGCGCGCATTGCGAAACATGAAATCGTGCGCCAAAAGGACGATTTTGCCGGGTTGGGCGCTTTTGCCGCTGCGGTACTGCAGGTTGACCCGGCGCGCCATCTCCTCTCCGTTAAAGACCGGGCGCTGGGTTTTGTGGCTGAAAAGCCACTCCACATCCCATCCGTAGATGAAATATCCCCGGTTGTAGAGAGCGTCGTATTTGGCGATCTCCCTGCCGCGCTGTGCGACGCTGATCGCCCAGTCGTTCCGCCGGGTAGCGGGAAGGCGCCAGACATCCCGTCCGCAGAGGCGGAGGTATTTGGCTCCGCCGATGACCGACTGCGCTTTGTCGATGTCGGCTATGACGCGGGGGGTGGGACTGTTATAGAATCGCCGGTAATGATTGTCGGCATGGGTATATGTGTGGTTGGCGATCAGCAGATTGGGCTGGGCAAGAGCCTGTCGGAAGAGCTGTGGACTTCGCACCACTTCACGCCCGATAAAAAAGAAGGTCGCCTCCACCCCCTCTTCTCTCAGGGCCTTGATGAGGTTGGCCGTCCCCCCGACCGGTCCGTCATCGAAGGTCAGGTAGAGTATTTTCTGTCGGGCGGTATGGTAGTGCTTGTTTGCTCTGGGAGGAGTTTTGGGGAGGGGGAGCGCTTTGACCGGTGTCAAGTGCTCTCCCACCGGCAGTTCCTCTCCCTCCGTTTCGGTGATGATCAGATCCAGAGGGTGTTTGTCCGCAGAATGGGATCTGGAAGCGGGAGGGAGCGTTATCTCCCCGTGTGCGTCAGCCGGTGCATCGTCCGGGTGCGGCCGCTCGGGTGCGGCCAACCGGGTTTTTGGGGCGGCGGACGGGGGGATGCCGTTGAGGACGTCGGAGGCGGAGCGCGACGGCTCTTTGGGCGCTGCGGGGGGCTCAGGGAGGACATCGGGCTGCGTGAGCGGATCGCCGCCGGGAGGGAGGTCGAGATACAGCACCTCCTGCTGCGAAGGGCTTTGGGGGCGGCGTGCGGCCCGCTGTCTGGCGGCTTTTGTGCGGATGGGACGGGTGCGTGAATGGCGGACAGGTTTTGGGGCGGGCTTCTCCCGGACGACGATCTTGCCGTTGAGTGCATCCAGCGGTGAGAAATGGCGGCCGGAGGTTTTTGGGGCAGATTTTTTCGGTGCGGCCGGTGGTGTGTGCGGCCGGTGGGTGTCCAGGACACTCAGGGGATTGGGGTGCTGCCCCCCTGCGGCATAGCTCCACCCCCCTGCTGCGATCCAAAACACGGCAGCAGATAATAGAGCAAAACGGCGGTATCGTCGGTGCATTCAGGTCTCTTTGTCATGAAATATTTTTTAATGTGTAACGATTATACCATACAAAGGTTTTCATTTAGAGGTGCGCAGCGATGCTTGAAAATCATACTATAAAATATCATCCATATTATGGTCTGCAATTCAAAAAATTTATTTTGGAATATTTTTAAATATCTGTTAGAGGAATATTGATAAATATGTGCGATTTCGCTATGATGGCACTACCGAATAACAGACAAAGACATTTTTTAATGGCGAAAAAAAAGCAGAAAAACCGCATCAAGCTTAACAACAGAATCCGGGAGATATTTGACGGGATGCCGTTTGACGAGGGGGTAGCCACCCTCCCCGACCCGGTCCTCATGGAGTTGGCACTGGTGGCTGATCTGAAGCCCGATGCACTCGATCGCCCGACGCTGATCCGGGCGCTTCGGCGCCTTTGGAGTGACGGGGAGTACGCCCCGCGCAAAAACATCGTTACCTATCTTGGAGCCCGACACGGGCAGGCCCTTGCCCGTTCCCGCGAAGCCGAGGCGGCGCGTCAGCAGGACACGGTGGCGACAATCCTCTCTCTGCTGGAGCCGCTGGGGGCCACTCCGGATGAGGAGCAGGCGATCCTGGATCATTTCGTCGAGGTGCGCCCCGGCAAGATCACCGCCCAGAAAATCCAAAACGCCCTGCACTATCTTCGTCTCAACGCCCGTCTGCGCCGGATCGAAGAAGCGCTGGAGGTGGAGATCACCCCGCAGGGGGAGATGCTTTTTTACCATCCGTTCCGTTTTGGGCTGCCTGAATACGATTTTACCAAGACCCTGATGGTCCAGTCCGAGGGATTGGCGATGGAGAGACGGATGGCCGAAACAGCCGACGATGCGGCGATCGTCGCCTCGCTGCGCCTGCTAAAGGAAGAGAGGATCGCTGCCCGTCAGGAGGCGATCGACCGTTTTGTCGCGGGATTGTTTGCCCGGCCACACCCCTGGCTGAGCGCGGAGCAGATCGAAGCGCATCTGCGTCGCCTGCCGGTCGAGGGGGATCTGCTCCACAATCCGATTGATTTCATGGTCTGTGAGGCAATTGTCCACCGTGTCGGGAGCGATTACCGTCTGGTCAATCTGGGGGGCCATTATCGGATCGAAAAGGCAAAAACCATCGGGATCGAGGGGATCACCATCCCTTACCGGGTCAGCATCACGTATGACAAAGCACTTTTTCATGCGATGATCTGGCAGGGACGGTCGCTGCCGTTGGCGGAGGAGTTTTCCGAGGTTGAGGAGAAAGTGCTTGCGGATTTTCATCAGGAACTTGATCGCCTTTACGATGAGGCAAAAGCCCTTGCTTCGGGGCTCGATGTGGACGATGATGTCGTATGGCAACACATCCTTCCGTTTCTCGAACCCCAACTGATCGCTTCGGGAGATCTTGCGATCAAACCCAAGACCCATCGGCGTATCCTCTACCATTTTGGTGAACACCTCCGCCCGCTGCGGGAGAAGAAAAAGCGCGAAGAGCTCCTGGCCAATACCATCCGGGATTTCAAACAGCTTTTTCCGCTGGCCCGCGAACGCAAACGGCGGATTGTTTTTTATGCCGGTCCGACCAACAGCGGCAAGACCTACCGGGCCATGGAGCATCTGCGTGCGGCGCAGACAGGCTATTATCTCGCGCCGTTGCGGCTGCTGGCGCTGGAGGGGTACGAGTCGCTGCGCGAACATGGGGTACACGCATCGCTCATCACCGGAGAGGAGGAGATCCTGGATACCCGCTCGACCCACATCAGTTCCACCATCGAGATGCTCAATTTTGAGGCCGATGTTGCGTGCTGTGTGATCGATGAGATCCAGATGATCGGCGATCGTGACCGGGGCTGGGCATGGGCCAATGCACTGATCGGCGCTCCGGCTCAGACGGTGATCCTCACCGGGTCGACCGATGCGATCGATGCGGTGCGTCGCCTGGCGGAATACCTCGAGGAGCCGCTTGAAGTGATCGAGACCGAGCGCAAAAACCCCCTCACCCTCCTCCCCTCCCCGGTCCCGTTGAAGCGGATCGAGCCCCTTACGGCCATTGTCGCCTTTTCCCGCAAAGAGGTGCTTTCGCTGCGGCAGCGCCTCTCACCCCGCCATCGTGTTTCGGTGGTCTATGGGAACCTGTCGCCGGAAGTGCGTCGGGAGGAGGCACGGAAATTTCGTGAAGGCCAGAGCGATGTGCTGGTGGCGACGGATGCTATTGCCATGGGGCTCAATCTCCCCATTCGCACCCTTTTGTTTGCCCGGGACAACAAATTTGACGGTCTGCGCCGCCGGGAGCTCACCACGACAGAGATCCTCCAAATCGCCGGACGCGCCGGACGGTACGGCCTGCACGAAGAGGGGCTTATCGGTGCCCTGGATGCTCCGACGCTCGAGACGATTCGGGGCAAATTTCATGCGCCTCTGCCCAGGATCGAAGCGCCCTTTTCGGTAATGGCGAGTCTGCACCATGTGATGCTCATCGGTTCGATTCTTGAAACAGAGGATCTGTTGGAGATCCTGAGTTTTTTTGCGGATAACATGGAGTTTGAGGGGCCGTTTCGGGCCGCCAACATCGAATCGATGCTTGAGATC
>CAYSQV010000062.1:0-7552 GCA_964433295.1 uncultured Nitratifractor sp.
CAGACTCGAACCGTGTCCCGGAAAATGTTTGAGCGCTGTCAATACGCTGTGCCGATGCATTGCCTTGATAAATGTCGTATCAAAAGATCGGACGACTCCGGGATCGCGGCCAAAACTCCTGCCAAGCTGATGGATGATGTAGTTGTGCGGCTCGATATCGAGATCGGCTACGGGTGCCAAATTGTAGTTGATCCCAAGATGACGGAGTTCGGATCCCATCCGGTCGTACAGTCTGTATGCTGCCTGATTCCCGAGTCTGGCAACCTGCGAGGCTCGGGGATAATCATGCCCGTAGCGTATGCGCCTGACTTTTCCCCCCTCCTGGTCGGTGGCAATGAGCGGCACCTGCGCACAGCGGCTGAGCGTGCGTGTCAGAGCACGCAGCTGGGTACTCGATCCGATGTTTTTCCCAAACAGGATCACCCCCCCCAGACCCTCATCGCATATCGCCTTGACGATCGGTGCATCGGGCCGAAGGCTCTTGCCCTCAAAACCGATCATGAACATATTGGCGATCATCCGATCGCTCACCGCTGCAGAGACGACACCGATTGACAACAGCCATATCCCAATCAACCGTCGCATGCTTCTCCCTGTTCATTGATGGTGTTATTATATCCTGTTAACATTGAGTTAAGCCTCTATGGTATAATCCGTTCTAATTTATCCAAGGAGCCCTCACATGAAGCTTGTCAAAATCCTGATGCTACTGCTTGTTGCGATCGGTCTGAGCACGTTTGCCCACGCCCGGGGGGAGAGCAACACTACCAAAATCGATCCCAAAGTTCTTGCCAAAGCCCAAAAGGAGTTTATCGAGAAACTCGGATCCAAAACCACAAAACTTGAGATCAAAGAGATCAAAGAGGGTTTCATCTTTAACGGCAAGACCGATCATGTCACTTTGCTGGTCCTCTGGGAGAAGGGATGCAAATCGTGCATCAAACAGATCCCCAACCTCAACCGCTACCTGCTCGACCTGCGCGGCAAACTCGACATCATCGCCGTCGAACTCTCCGGCATGAGTTCCAAAGAGCTTCAACAGTTTGCCAAAGACAAAAAAGTCCTCTACACACTCCTCTCCGGCAAGGAGAACAAAGGCTTCGTCTCCGCCGCCATGCACAAATTCCAATTCGGCAAAGACAAAGACGGCAACCCCAAACAGGAAGGGCTGCCGTTTATGGTGGTCATGGGATACACCGGCCACACGCATGCGATCATCCGCGGCATCCCTAACGACCCGGCCGATATGGAGAAATTTCTGATCAAGATCGTCGCACACTACGAAAAGAAACCCGCCACTGTCCAAACCCCCCTCAAGAAAAAACAATAAAGGAAACCACGATGAAAAAATTGTTCACTGCACTGCTGACCTTTCTGCTGATGGGCGGAGCGATCCACGCCGAAGAAAAAGACTACATCAAGCTCCCCACCATCGACGGCAAGACCATCCACATCAAAGGGACCGACAACGGCCTTGAGATCCCCGAATACAAAGGCAAAGTGGTCTTCCTCGAATTCTGGGGTACCCACTGCCCTCCCTGCCTGGCATCGATCCCCCACTATGTCGATATGATCAAAAAATACGACGGCAAACTCGCTATGCTCGGCATTGAAGTTCAGGATACCCCCAAGGATCAGCTCAAAGCCTTTGCCAAAAGCAAAAAGATCAACTACGATGTCGTCGCCTACCGGGATGCCGGCTATTTTGTCGAATACATCGCCAAACGGGCCGGATGGAAAGGCTCCATCCCCTTCCTCCTGATCCTTGACCCCAAAGGCAATGTCATCACCATGCAGGTCGGCATGCTCCCGCAGAATGTACTCGAAAAAGTGGTCAACGACTTCACCAAAAACAAAACTGCGGTCAAAAAATAACCGTGTGGCTCACCTGAGCCGCACCCGCCCCTGCTCGATCTGCACCTCGCCTGTCAATTCCGCCTCGTAGACACGATCCCCAAATTTTTCCACCGCCTCATCGAGCGTCGGCCTCTGCTGACAGAAATAAAAAAACGGATCCCGCTCCATCGAGGCTTCCGGTATCGATCCAAACCGATCGGCAAAGTACTCAATATCGTAAATGGCTTCCGCTTCACCGTGCGAAAGCAAAGCATGGGTCCCCCGACTCCGATCAAGCGAATGGGGCAATACAAAGATGGGTCTTCCCATTTTTTTCGCGTATTCTGCACTGCGGAGCGAGCCGCTGCCCATGTCCGCTTCGGTCACGATCAGGATCTCCCCCAGTGCCACCACCAACTCGTTGCGCACGACAAAAGACCAGTTGGCCGCACTCTGCCCATCGGGAAACTGACTGAGCACCAGCCCCTGCTGTTCGATCCGGGTGATCAGCGGAGCATTGACCGCCGGATAGCGGATATCCAATCCGCTGGCCATCACCGCGATGGTATTATCCACGCCGGCTCCTTCGTGCGCGATCGCATCGACCCCCATCGCCGCACCGCTGACGACACACACCCCTCGTCGACTGAGCGCCTGTGCGAGGTCATACGTAAACTGCCGGGTATATGCACCGGGTTTGCGGCTACCGACGATGGAGATCCTCGGCCGATCCAACAGCGAGAGATTCCCGCGATAGAAGAGCGTTTCGGGATATGTGCGCATCGCATCAAGCGCATCAATATGTCTTTGCACAATACCGCTCATGACAATCCTTTTTTTCAGGCATCATACCACAGTGAAAACCGAAGGGGTAAAAATATGTCAAATTGTCATACAAGCTATCAGTAGAGCTCATCAATGTAGACTGTCTGGACCCCTTTGAGGATCGGTCCGGCCTGCTGCAGCGCCTTCATGGTCGCCTTGTGCGGATGGCCGATGGCAATGGCATAGCCGCGCTTTTTGGCGATGCGAACGGCTTTTTTGAGCTGCTTGAGGATAGCAGCGACCTGCTGGGTGTTGTCGATGAATACATCCCGGGCGATATAAGGATCCCCGTACGAGCGGGCGATTGGGCGGACAACACTTTTGGCCGTGGTGCGGCTGTCAACGAACGAAAATCCCCGTTTGCGCAGCTGGGCGTACAGGGTCTTCATCGCCTTTGTATTGGCGGTGAAGACACTGCCGGTGTGGTTGTTGACGTATTTGGCCGTTGGAAACAGACGGCGGATCTCCTTGACGCGCGCCTCGATCGCAGCAGCCGAGGCATTCGCAAACAGCATCCCTTTCATCCGATTCATCGCCTGACTTCCCGACTGCATCGGCAGGTGGATCATGTAATGCTTCAAATGACGCGCCAAACGGGGACTCGATGTCGAGATCTCCGAAGGGGGGAAGATCGAAGGGGTGATGTGCCAGGGCAACGCACGGATCGCTTTGAGCTGCCGTGCATGGGCAATATCATCAATGATGATCACCAGGCGGGGACGGGTGCCGGTCGTCGGCTTCGGGGTACGGGGCGGAGTAGCCGGTTGCGTATGCGGGGGAGGAGCAGCGGGCACTGCCGCAGGCTTGGGCGCATCGGGCTCATACCAGCTGATCTCGGGCATCGCCTCCTCTCCCTGGGCATCCTCCTCAAACCCATACTGCAGTATCTCCAGCGCCGTAGGCAGCCTGGTCGGTTCGCCCGAAGCCTTGGATTCCCCCAATTTTTCGGCGAGATGAATCGTACCAATCCTAGCCGGCTCTTTTCCTGCAAGCCTGTGGGTACGGGGGGATTCCATCCGCTTCGCCTCTCGATCGGCCGGTCGTCCCAGCCAATACCCCAGCACGATCAAACCCACCGCCACCAGGAGTGAAAAGAGATTTTTCACCAGCCGGTTTTTGGGTTTGGGGGGATTTTTCTGAGGAGGCTTGCGCTTGCGGGCACTCCTGGACGGTGATTTTTTTGCCGATTTTGCCGGGGTGCGAGGAGATGGTTTGCGCGATGGTTTGGCGGGAGTAGGCTTAGGCATGGAAGACCCGGACTGCTGCAATCGGCATCATAAACTCATCGATTTTTTATTCTGATTTGCCGCAGATTTGGATGTTTTGGCGAAGGAGGCTACGGGCAGTAGCTGACTGAGCCAATCATCCAAAGGTGCGGTGAAGCAGGACAAAAAACTAGTTCTCATCCTGATTGACGATTTTGTTCGCACCGATCCACGGCATCATCTCCCGCAAACGCTCACCGGTCTGCTCCAGCAAAGAGGCCTTGGCGTTGTTGCGCTCGGCTTTCATGCGGGGGTAGCCTGCCTGACCTTCGAGGATGAAGTCTTTGGCGAACGTACCATCCTGGATCTCTTTGAGGATCTGTTTCATGGCCGCTTTGGACTCAGGGCCAATGACCCGGGGACCGCTCACGTAGTCGCCGTACTCGGCGGTGTTGGAGATGGAGTAGCGCATATCGGCAATGCCGCCTTCAAACATCAGATCGACGATCAGCTTGAGTTCGTGAAGGACCTCAAAATAGGCCATTTCCGGCGCATATCCCGCTTCGGTCAGAGTCTCAAATCCGGCCTGAACCAGCGAAGTCACCCCGCCGCACAGTACCGCCTGCTCACCAAACAGATCGGTCTCGGTCTCGTCTTTGAACGTGGTCTCGATGATCGCTGTGCGCCCGCCGCCGATAGCAGATGCATAGGAGAGAGCCAGCGCTTTTGTGTTGCCGCTGGGATCGGCAGCTACGGCAATGAGATCCGGGATGCCGCCGCCACGGACAAACTCGCTGCGCACCGTGTGGCCGGGGGCTTTGGGGGCGATCATGGTGACGTTGATGTCCGCGCGCGGCGTGATGCGTCCGTAGTGAATATTGAATCCGTGCCCAAACGCGATTGTCGCACTCTCTTTGAGGTTGGGCTCGATCTCGTTGGCGTAGATCTCCGCCTGATTCTCATCGGGCAGGAGAATCATCACCACATCGGCCTTGGCAGTCGCTTCAGCGACGCTCAAGACTTCGAAGCCTTTGGCTTCCGCTTTTTTCCAGGAGCTGCCCCCCTTGCGCAATCCGACGACGACGTTCACGCCGCTGTCACGGAGATTTTCTGCATGGGCGTGCCCCTGGGAACCAAAACCGATCATCGCGACGGTCTTGGACTGAATGATGCTCAGATCACAATCTTTGTCATAATATACGTTCAATGCCATGGTGTTTCCTTGAGGAGTGATATGGTCGGGATTATACCCAAAAGGCGCTGAGCGGCAACTTCCTGGCCGAAAGAACCGCCGGGAGAGGTTACGCACCCGAGACAAAAAGAGATTTTTTGATCCAAATCAAGTATAATAGCATCATGCATCCCATAGAAAAAAACATTTTCGACAATCCGATCGAGAGCCATTTCGGCAAAATAGTTCAAAAATACGGGCGGGGGACCCTGGTCCTTATGATCACCGCTATCTCGATCCTCCTCTCCCTCCTGGTCACGTACCTGTTTGTCAGCAACACCCGGGGGGTCGATCTCTCTTCTTCCATGGCCATTGCGGTCATGGTCCCCTCCATCGTTGCCCCCATAACCTCATGGTTTCTGATCGGACAGACCGAACAGATCAAAACCATGGAACAGGCCATGCGCGACCTGGCCACCTACGATTCACAGACGGGGCTTTTGACCCGGCAGGCATTCTATCATGATGCCCAGAGCTATCTGAATATCCTCGAAAGAAACCCGGACTACTACTCGGTGATGATGCTCGACATCGACCACTTCAAAAAAGTCAACGATACGTATGGGCACCAGATGGGTGACCGGGTGCTGGAGCATGTGGGGACTTTTTTTTCGGAACATCTGCGCAACAGCGATATTGCCGGACGCCTGGGGGGAGAGGAATTTGCGGTGCTTTTGCCGCACACATCGCCCGATGACGCCTTTGGACTGGCCGAAACAATACGTACCAATTTGGCAAAGAAAATCATAGCCGAAAAGAGCGTCTCGCTGAGTGTGACCGTGAGCATCGGTATCGCTCACTACACACAAGAGACAACCAGCACGATACAGCAAATCCTCAAAGATGCCGACATCGCCCTCTATCGCGCCAAACAGTCCGGACGCAATCGCACAGAACTGTTTGTACAGGAAGCCTCTGCCACATGAAGACCATCACCATCGTCGGCGGCGGGCTGGGGGGATTGACTGCCGGAGCACTCCTGGCCAAAGCCGGTCACAAAGTCACGCTGCTGGAGCAGCACACCATCGTCGGCGGATGTGCCACCACCTTTCACCGCAAAGGGGGCTTCACCTGTGAAGTAGGCTTACACAAGATGGACGGGGTCTATACCAATCCCATGATCCAAAAAATATTCAAAGAGCTGGGCGTTTACGATGCAATGGACTTTGTCGCATCCGAGCATTTCCTGACCATGTATACCCGTCATCGCTCCTACACACTCCCTTACGGCATCGATGCGGCCCGAGACTATCTCGTCGGACTCTTCCCCGACGAAAAAAGCGGCTTGAGACGTTATTTTGATCTGATCAGACGCATCGGCGACGAGATACAGGCCCTCGGCTCTCTTCCATGGTATCTCTACCCTTTCGTTCCGTTGCGCTTTTGGCGTACCTTGCGCTACATGCGTTCGAGTGTGACCGATGTCCTTGACCGTCTGATCCGGGACGAAGAGCTCAAGCTCATCCTCAATGCCAATGTCCAGTACTACAACGATCATCCCGACACCCTCAGTTTCCTGATGCATGCGGTGGCCCAATCCTCCTATTACATCGGCAAAGGCTGGTTCATTCGGGGCGGCAGCAGCACACTCAGCAATCACCTCGCCCGCGTCATTACCGATCATGGTGGGGAGGTACTCACCGGAGCGCTCGTCACCGCCTGCAGTCCCGACAGCGTCACCTATGTCCTCCAAAAAAAGACTCACACTCTCCCCGCCGATCTCATCGTCTCCAACGCTTCCCCGCAGGATACCTACCGCCTTTTCGGACACCTTTATCAGGAAACGCGAGAGATATCCGACGGACTGGTCACCGTCTATCTGGGCTTTCGCAAGAATCTCAAGGAGGTTTACGGTACGCGGGATTATGCCAATTTTCTCATGGATGACATCGCATCACTGGACGAGTACAAAGCAGAGCTTTCTCATGATATTCTCGATCGCAGCTGCGGATTTACCGACTATTCCCAAATCGATGCCGCCCTCACCAAGGACCCCGCCAAATCGTACGCCGTAGCCTGTGCCACCGACTACATCGAAGAGTGGGAACACCTCAGTCCCGAAGAGTATCAAACCAAAAAATTGGACCTCATTGCCCGCACCCTCTCCAGACTCGAGCGCCGCTACCCCGGTATCACCGACCTGGTCGAGTACGCCGAAGTGGGTACGGCCAAAACCCAGCAGCGCTACCTGCGCACACCCAAAGGCACTGCATACGGCTTCAAGCCGACCCCCAAACAGTTCTTCCACCCTTTTCGCAGTCGTTCCCCAGAGATAGACAATCTCTATTTTGTCGGTCAATGGGTCATCTCCGGGGGCTTCAGCTCCGCGATCATGAGCGGAGGCGTCTGCGCCCGAGAGATCGCCGGGAGACGATAGGGCTATTTTTTTGAACGCTTTGGTTCAATATGCTTGTACTCGATACCCGCCAACTGCATGAAAAGATTCATACTCATG
>CAYSQV010000063.1:0-7465 GCA_964433295.1 uncultured Nitratifractor sp.
TCGCTGGGAAGGGGGCAGCGGCAATTTTTTTGCATCGATTGCGGTACCGCTTGAACGGCTGCCGGACGATCTCCCCCCCCAGTCGGCCTCGATCTATTTTGCCTGGCTGATGCGTGAAACACTGGGGGAACTGGGAGAAAACGTGCGGCTGAAATGGCCCAACGACCTCTACGCCGGGCACGAAAAGGTCGGCGGAGTGATTACACAGAAACTTGATCGATTTTTTGTCGCGGGGATCGGGGTGAATTTGAAAAAAAATCAAAATACCTACACCTCCCTCCGTACCGATATTCCGGCGTTGATACTACTTAATATCTACCTTGAGCGGCTGGAAAAGTTCCCAAAATGGAAGCATCTCTTTAGTAAGTACCGGGTAGAATTCGAAAAGAACCGCGCGTTTTTTTTCCACCACAAAAACGCGAAAATCAGCATGAAAAATGCTATGCTTTGCGACGACGGATCGTTGCAGATTCATGGCGAGAGGATGTACAGTTTACGATGAGTGAAATTATCAGTATCGCCAACCAAAAAGGGGGTGTCGGGAAGACCACAACCGCGGTCAATCTCGCCGCGTCGCTGGCTGAAAAAGGGAAAAAAGTCCTCCTGATCGATGCCGACCCCCAGTCCAATGCCACCACCAACCTCGGCTTCAGCCGCAACCACTATGAATTCAACATCTACCATGTTCTCATCGGCAGCAAAACATTGCCCGAAGTGTTGCTCAAAACCGGGATAGAAAATCTGGATCTTGCCCCCTCGAACATCGGGTTGGTCGGCATCGAAAAAGAGTTCCACGCGACCAAAAGCAACAAGAGGGAACTGCTGCTGAAAAGCGGCCTGGAATCGGTCCGGGACCGGTACGATTTTATCATCATCGATTCGCCGCCGGCACTGGGCCCGATCACCATCAATGCTCTGGGGGCATCCGATTCGGTCATCATCCCGATCCAGTGTGAGTTTTTTGCGCTTGAGGGGTTGGCGCAGCTGCTCAATACCGTTACACTGTTGCGCAAGACGATCAATCCCCGGCTCAAAATCCGCGGATTCCTCCCCACGATGTACTCCAAGCAAAACAACCTCTCCAAACAGGTTTTGGCCGATCTGGAGCACCATTTCAGTGACAAGCTCTTTCGTTCCAAAACGAAAAACGGTGCACCGATCGTGGTGCCGAGAAATGTGCGGGTTGCCGAGAGCCCGAGCTTTGGCAAGCCGGTGACCCATTACGCCAGCACTTCCAAAGGGGCTCAGGCGTATCAGCAATTGGCTACGGCGATTCTCCGGGCATAGAGCATGGCGCTGGGAAAAGGGCTGGGCCAGATCCTCGAAGAGGTAGGCAAAGCATACGAACACGAAATGCAGACCGGCGATGAGTTCGCACGGGGGGATGCGGCGGAGCGGGTCCGGGAACTGGACGTTGCCCTTATCGATCCCAACCCCTACCAGCCCCGAAAACATTTTGATGATGCCCGTTTGCAGGAATTGGCCGATTCGATCCGTGAGCACGGTCTGCTGCAGCCGGTGGTGGTCGTTGCACGCGGAGAGCGTTACCTGCTTGTGGCCGGGGAGCGTCGACTCCGTGCCCATATGCTCGCGGGCCTTGAGACGATTCGCGCGATCGTGGCCGAAGTCGATTTCGATGATCTGCGGATGCGGGAGTTGGCGCTGATCGAGAACATTCAGCGCGAAAACCTCAATGCCATTGAATTGGCCAACTCCTATCAGGAACTTCTCGACGTGCATCGGATCACACACGAAGGGCTTGCCCGGATTGTACACAAAAGCCGTTCGCAGATCACCAACACCCTGCGTTTGCTGACGTTGCCGCCGTATGCCCGGGAGATGATTGTCCAGGAGAAGATCACACAGGGACATGCCAAAGTACTGGTAGGACTTGATCCCGACAAAGTGCAGGTGCTGGTCGATACCATTGTTGGGCAGAAGCTGAGCGTGCGCGAGACCGAGAAGCTCCTGAAGCAGAACAAACGTCCCTCATCTCGGGCAAAAAAACGTTTGCAGCGTGATCCCGGCCAGATGGCCCGGCTGAAGGAATTGCTCCCGTTCGATCATGCTTTCAGAGGGGAAAAGCTCGAGATTGTGTTACCAAATGAAGATGCACTAATAAAATTTATAACTCTCCTTGAAAAAAGCTGATTCCTTAACCCGTATTTAACGACCTAAATGGTAATATGCCTCTAAATTTTGAGAGGAGCACCCATGCTGGATATAAGCCCATTGATCATGATCGTGACGTTTGTGATTTTCCTGACCATGCTGTATCTGCTGAACCTGAGACTCTATAAACCGCTGTTGAAGTTTATGGATGATCGGGAAACGACCCTGCGTCGCGGAATGAGTGAAGCGGAAAATCTGACCGGCGATACCACCGAGCTGGAACACGAGGCGCGTCAAACGATCGAGGCGGCCAAAAGTGCCGCCGCCAAGATGCGCCAGGAGGCGCTGGAGAAGCTTCAGCAGGAGCAGGCGGCCGCCCTTTCGGTCCGGCAAGGGGAACTGGCGGAGAAATATGAGCGCTTCAAAGCGTCACTGGAAGCGGAGAAAGAGACCCTGACCAACAAGCTTCTCTCCGAACTCCCACTGCTCAAAGAGGGCCTCAAAGCCAAATTTGGGCAACTCTAAGAAGGAGGAGGATGCATGAAAAATAAAACTTGGACCGCGTGGGCATTGGTACTGGTACCGGCGGTGATGTTTGGATCGGAACACGCAGACGCATTTGCCCAACAGTATTTTGCCGTGGCCGGCCGCATGACCGATTTTATCCCGCGTATTTTTAACTTCACGATTTTTGCCGGACTGACCTATTACCTGGTTGCTTCACCGCTGAAAGCTTTTTTTGTCGGACGCAAAGAAGCGATTGCTGACCAGTTGAACGAGATTGAACGCAAACTTCAGGAAGCCAAAGAGGCGCGCAAACACTCGGAGCAGCTTCTCGAAGAGAGCAAGCACAAAGCCAAAGAGATCGCCAGCGACAGCAAAAAAGAGGTGGAACTCCTCAAAACCCGGTTCGCAGAGACCACCGAGAAGGAACTGGCACTTCTTGAAAAGCAGTTTGAAGAGAAATGCGAACTTGAAGAGCGGAGAATGGCACGGGAGACGATCGCTGCGGTTCTCAATGAGAATATTACGGCGGACGATATTCCGATGAGCGCAGAAAAAGTCATCAATATCGTTGCGAAGAAGGTGGCATAAGATGGAAAAACTGATTGCGAAGAAATATGCCAAAGCATTGATGGAGAGCGGGGATGAAGCGGTGCTTGCGTCCCGTCTCGAAGCGCTCAAGGCCGTCGCGTCCGCTTTGGAACTTCCCAAAGCTCAGGCGGTGATCCTCTCTCCGCTGGTGAGCAGGAGTGAAAAAGCCGGTCTGCTTTTGGCTGCTTTGGGGGAGAAGGCCGATCCGGTTCTGGTCAGGCTCATCGAACTGATGGCGCAGAAGAATCGGCTGGATCTGATTCCGGACATGGTAGCCATGATCGCTTTTGAGCGCAAAAAAGCCTCCAATCAATTCGAAGGGATGGTCTACAGCGATGAGCAGCTCAGTACCGAGGCTCTGAAAAAGCTTGAGAACACTTTGGCAACCTACAGCGGCGCATCCATCGCACTGGATCAGACTCAGAGTGATCAATCGGGATTGAAAGTCGAGGTGGAGGATCTGGGCATTGAGCTCAGTTTCTCTCGGGATAAGGTCAAGCGCGCACTGATTGATCACATCCAGAAAGCACTTTAAGTTAAATCAAGAAAGGAGAAGAAGTGGCAGCAAAATTGCAAGCAGACGAGATCAGCTCGATCATCAAAGAGCGGATTGAGAATTTTGAGATCAAAGTCGATATTAATGAAGTAGGGAAGGTGGTCAGCGTCGGGGACGGTATCGCCAATGTCTACGGCCTGAACAATGTCATGTCCGGAGAAATGGTAACCTTCGATGAGGGAACCAAAGGGATGGTACTCAACCTCGAAGAGGCCAGTGTCGGTATCGTCGTACTTGGGGATGTCGGCGGGATCAGCGAGGGGATGAGCGTCAAGCGTGACGGGAAACTGCTTGAGGTCCCCGTCGGTGACGGCATGGTCGGCCGTGTGGTCAACCCGCTGGGAGAACCGATCGACGGCAAAGGCCCCATCGAGGCGACCGAGACACGCTTCGTCGAGGAGAAAGCTCCCGGTATCATGGCGCGTAAATCGGTCCATGAACCGCTCCAGACCGGTATCAAAGCGATCGATGCCCTGGTGCCGGTCGGCCGTGGCCAGCGGGAGTTGATCATCGGGGATCGCCAGACTGGGAAAACCACCCTGGCGATTGATACGATCCTCAACCAAAAAGGCCAGGACATGATCTGCATCTATGTCGCCATCGGTCAGAAACAATCGACCGTTGCCGGCCTGGTCAAAAAGCTCGAAGAGCACGGAGCAATGGAATACACCATCGTTGTGAGTGCCGGGGCTTCGGATTCATCGGCGCTGCAATATCTGGCACCGTATGCCGGGGTGACCATGGCGGAATACTATCGGGACAACAGCCGTCATGCGGTGATCTTCTACGATGACCTCTCCAAACACGCCGTCGCGTACCGAGAGATGTCCCTGATCCTCCGCCGCCCTCCGGGTCGCGAAGCCTATCCGGGTGATGTTTTCTATCTCCACTCCCGTTTGCTTGAGCGTGCCGCCAAGGTCAACGATGAACTCGGTGCGGGTTCGATCACGGCCTTCCCGATCATCGAAACACAGGCCGGAGATGTTTCGGCCTACATCCCGACCAACGTCATCTCGATTACCGATGGTCAGATCTTCCTCGAGACCGATCTGTTCAACTCCGGTATCCGTCCCGCGATCAGCGTCGGTCTTTCGGTCTCCCGTGTCGGGGGTGCCGCTCAGATCAAAGCGATCAAGCAGGTCGCCGGTACCCTGCGTCTGGACCTGGCCGCTTATCGGGAACTTCAGGCGTTTGCCCAGTTTGCGAGTGACCTGGATGAACACAGCCGCAACCAGCTCGAGCGGGGTACCCGCATGGTCGAAGTGCTCAAGCAGCCTCCCTATGCACCGGTCCCGGTCGAGAAGCAGGTGATCATCATTTACGCCGGAGTCAAAGGGTATCTTGACGATATTCCCGCGGCTTCGGTCAACAAATTCGAGCAGGAGTTTTACCCCTTTATCGAGGCTAAATACTCCAACATTCTCGAATCGATCCGCGCGTCGAAAAAACTGGAGAACGATACCGAAGAAGAACTGATCAAAGCGATCGAGGACTTCAAGTCACAGTTTGTAGCGTAAGCAAAGGGATATTATGGCGAACCTAAAAGAGATTCAACGCAAGATCCGAAGCGTCAAGAACACGCAGAAGACGACCAATGCCATGAAGCTGGTCTCTTCGGCGAAGCTTAAGCGCACCGAGGAACTGGCCAAACAATCCAAAGTCTATGCCGCCAAAATTACGGAGATGATCGATGAGATCGCTGCCAACATCGCCAAACAGGGTGACGAGGTTGACAACATCTTTTTCAAGCAAGTGGCCAACCCCAAAGTGGTTGACCTCGTTTTCGTAACGGCCGACAAAGGATTGTGTGGCGGTTTCAACTCTCAGACCATCAAGCATGTCAACAAGCTGCTGGATACGTATCGGGAAAACAATACCGAGGTACGGCTGCGTGCTATCGGCAAAAAAGGGATCTCCTACTACCGATTCAACGGTATTGAGATGGCAGAGGAGATCAACGATCTGAGTGCCGCACCGACCTATGCCCGCGCTGCGGACTTTATCAATGCGGTGGTCGAAGACTACATTCAGGGAAACACCGATCGCATCGTTGTCGTCCACAACGGCTATGTCAACATGATCACCCAGGAGATCCGTCAGGAGCAGCTGGTCCCGGTTGACGGTTCGGCGCTGGTTAGCAAAGCCGTTTCCACTTCCGAACTGGAGATCGAACCGGATGACGATGATACCCTGCTCGAAGCACTGGTGCGGCGGTACCTGGAGTATTCCATGTATTATGCGCTGATCGATTCGCTTGCCGCGGAGCACAGCGCGCGTATGCAGGCGATGGATTCGGCGACCACCAATGCCAAAGAGATGGCAGAAAAACTGACCGTACAGTACAACAAAGCACGGCAAGAAGCGATTACCACCGAACTCATTGAGATCATCAGTGGTATGGAATCGATGAAATAATCAAGAGGAGAAATAATGACAGGCAAAGTAATACAAGTACTCGGTCCGGTAGTGGACGTCGATTTTGACGGATACCTTCCGGAGATCAATGAGGCGCTCGAGACCACCATAGAGCGTAACGGCAAATCAGAGCGTCTGGTGCTCGAAGTGGCGCTTCAGTTGGGCGACGGGCGTGTGCGCACCATCGCCATGGACATGACGGAAGGTCTTGTCCGCGGCCAGGAGGTCCAGGCGACCGGTGGACCGATCAAAGTCCCGGTAGGCGAAGAGGTGCTGGGCCGCATCTTTAATGTCGTCGGCGAGACGGTAGACGAAGCGGGAGATTTCGAGGCCAAAGAACAGTGGTCTATCCACCGGGATCCGCCGGCGTTTGAAGATCAGAGTACCAAAGCCGAGGTTTTTGAAACCGGGATCAAAGTCGTTGACCTTCTTGCTCCTTATTCCAAAGGGGGAAAAGTCGGCCTCTTCGGCGGGGCAGGTGTCGGAAAAACCGTCATCATTATGGAGCTGATCAACAACGTGGCCCTCAAACACAGCGGCTATTCTGTCTTTGCCGGTGTCGGGGAGCGTACCCGGGAAGGAAACGACCTCTACAACGAGATGAAAGAGTCCAATGTTCTCGATAAGGTTGCTCTTTGCTACGGTCAGATGAGTGAGCCTCCGGGTGCACGTAACCGTATCGCGCTGACGGGTCTGACCATGGCGGAGTACTTCCGGGATGAGATGGGGCTGGATGTATTGATGTTTATTGACAACATTTTCCGTTATGCTCAGTCGGGCGCCGAGATGTCCGCTTTGCTGGGGCGGATCCCCTCAGCGGTCGGTTATCAGCCGACCCTGGCCAGTGAGATGGGCAAGCTTCAGGAGCGGATTACCTCGACAAACAAGGGCTCCATTACTTCGGTCCAGGCCGTTTATGTCCCGGCAGACGACCTGACCGACCCGGCGCCGGCCTCGGTCTTTGCCCACCTCGATGCGACGACGGTCCTGAACCGTGCGATTGCCGAAAAAGGTATCTATCCTGCCGTCGATCCCCTCGATTCGACTTCGCGCATGCTCGATCCGCAGATCATTGGAGAAGAGCATTACGAAGTGGCACGCGGCGTTCAGCAGATTCTTCAGAAATACAAGGATCTGCAGGATATTATCGCGATCCTCGGTATGGATGAGCTCAGCGAAGATGACAAACTCGTTGTCGAGCGGGCACGGAAGGTGGAGAAATATCTCTCCCAGCCGTTCCATGTCGCTGAGGTTTTCACCGGCAGTCCTGGTGTTTATGTAACACTT
>CAYSQV010000064.1:0-7446 GCA_964433295.1 uncultured Nitratifractor sp.
TCAGGCTCACCCGGCCGTCATAAATGTAGCGGCTGATAACCGATGCGGCCCGTTTGGCCTGACCGACGGCGTTGACGATCGTCATGGGCCCGTATTCGCAGTCACCTGCGGCAAACAGCCCCGGGCGGGAGGTCATGTAGTCCTTGCCGTTGGTCAGGAGGGTGTTCCAGCTGGTGAGTTTGACCTCCCACTCTTCGGGCAGGATCTGCAGATCGGCTGCCTGGGAGACTGCCGGGATCAGAAAATCGGTCTCGATCTCGAAATCCCCGCCCTCCACTTTCACCAGCTGCGGGCGTCCGCCGTCGGGATCGGGAACCAGTTCGAAACGGTTGACTTTGAGTTTTGTGAGCACATCGTTCTCGTCCATGATCTCCTCGACTGCAGAGTGGAAAATAAACTCTACCCCCTCTTCGACCGCTTCATGATACTCTTCGTAGGTGGTGTTGCGAATGATGGTCTTCTCATCCCGGCGGTAGAGCATGATCACCTTTTTGGCCCCCTCGCGTACTGCGCAGCGCACCACATCCATCGAGGTGAATCCTCCGCCGACACAGACAACGGTTTTGTCTTTGAGCTCGTTGGAAGCCGGAGATCCTATGCGGTATTTGGTCCAGAGATTGACACGGTCGAGCATGTCGATCGCACCCCAGTATCCTTTGATCTCGGGGCGTTCATTGGCTGCGCGTACTCTTTTGGAAAGGCGGGTACCAAAAGCCAGCAGCGTCGCATCGTACTCTGCGTTGATCTCCTTGAGGCGCTCCGCATCCACCCGGTGGTTGGTGTGCACGGTCACGGCCTCCATCGAGGTGACCAGGTCGATGTCGCGATTGTATTTGTCAATGGGCATCCGATACTCCGGCACCCCCACGGCGACTTCACCGCCCAGCACCGGCAGCTCCTCGAAGATATCGACCCGGATCCCCTCCAGCGCCAGATAGTACGCTGCAGTCAGACCCGCGGGGCCTGCACCGATGATGGCAACTTTTTTGCCGTCGTTGCGCAGCGGTTTGGGCTCCTGCGGATGAAGATAACCCAATCCGTGATCGGTCTCATAATCGGCTCCCAGACGCTTGAGCTCCATGATGGAGATCGGCTCGTCCAGATTGGTCCGGCGGCAGGCATCTTCACACGGATGGGGACAGACCCGTCCGCAGGTATGGGCCAGCGGCATCGTCTGACGGGTCGCCTGAAGCGACTCGCCAAACTGCATATCCCGCACCCCTTCGATGTAGCCGGGGATATCGACATGCGAGGGGCACGCGTCGGTGCACGGTGCAGTCACTTTGGCAATGTAGGTTTGTGTCTCGTCGTAGTGGTGTGACTTTTTTTGTTCGAGGATACAGGCATCAAACTGATCTTTATAATAATCCATCAGGTCCAGAATCGGTTTGGGGACGGTCCGGCCAATCTCACACTTGGAGGTAAGCATCATTGTCTGACTCACTTCCCGCAGATGTTCGATGTCGGCAAACTCCCCTTCACCCCGCGCGATCTTGTCAAGCAGATCGTAGAGAATCCGCCCGCCCCAGCGCCCCGGAGCACACCGGCCGCACGCCTCGGAATATTTCTGGTACTGGGCAGCGTATTCGGTCGCCAGACGTACCGCATCGATCGCCTCATCGAATATGGCAACACCGTCCCATCCCACAAAAGCCTTGGCGGCGGTATCGGCGGTGTACTCGGCCGGCAGATCGTACGCCGATTCAACATACGCATCGGGATCTTTCCCCCGGTTATCGATCCGTTCACCGCGCCAGGTGGAGAAGACCACATGCCCCATCAGGCGACCTTTTTCTTGACGACTATGGTCCAGTCGACCTCATTGAACTTGAGGGAATTCATCAGCTCATGGCCGTGTGCCTTGACCGTATCGGCGCTTCGCTGGATCGCAGAAAAATCGCCCACTTCAAACAGGAAGATCCCCACCTCATCGGGACGGAGCCCTTCATCGATCAACTCGATCATCCGGTCATAGAAATCATCATGCAGATGACGTAAATCGTATCGTTTCATGTGTGCTCCTTCTATCGGTCAACTTCACCGAAGACAATGTTGGTATTCCCGACGACCGCGACAACATCGGCCAGGTAACTTCCCGGCAAAATGTGCTGCAGCAGTCCGGTATGGAAAAAGCTCGGGGCACGGATCTTCATCCGGTAAGCATAAGGTTCACCTTCGGATCGAATGAAGAAGCCCAGCTCCCCCTTGGGCGATTCGGTCGGCGCATAAACGGTCCCTTTGGGTGGGCGCATCCCCTGGGTCACGAGGACAAAGTGCTGCATCAGGGCATAGTTTTGGGTCATGATCTCCTCTTTGGGGGCGGAGATGTACTTGGGATTGTGTGCCATGATCTGCGGCTCGGTCCGGCTGTACATCGGGATCAGCTGGCGAAGGATCTTGATCGATTCCTTCATCTCCTCCATGTAGAGGCGGTAGCGACCGTAACTGTCGTTGCGATCGCTCACGGGGATATCAAAGTCAAGCTCGTCGTAGAGCTCATAAGGCTCCTCCTTGCGAACATCGTACGGGATACCCGATCCGCGCAGAAGGACTCCGGTGCACCCCCAGGAGAGCGCATCGTCCGGTGTGACCACTCCGACATCATCCAGACGCATTTTCCAGATACGGTTCTCCGTCAGGAGATCCTCATAGAGCTTGATCTGATCGGGGAGTTTGTTGAGGTAGGTGCTGAGCTGGTCCAGCCAACCGGAGGGGAGATCGAGCGGCACACCGCCGATCCGTACCGCCGAATGGGTCAAACGCGCCCCGCAGTAGTCCTCCACAAGGTCCATCGCAAATTCCCGCTCACGGAATGCATAGAGGAAGATCGACATCGCCCCCACATCGAGTGCGTGGGTCGCGAGAAAAAAGAGGTGCGACATGATCCGGTTGAGTTCGAGCAGCATGGTGCGGATCACCTGCGCCCGGCGCGGCACCTCCAGACCGATCAATCTCTCGACTGCGAGCGCAAACGCGTAGTTGTTGGAAGTGGAGGCGATGTAGTCCAGCCGGTCGGTGGTGGGGAGGAATTCGTTGTAAATCATGTTCTCCCCCATCTTCTCGACCCCGCGGTGAAGGTAGCCAATATCGGGATGGGCTTTGACCACCTTTTCGCCGTCGAGTTCCAAAACCAGCCGGAGCTGACCGTGGGCCGAAGGGTGCTGGGGACCGAAGTTGATCACCATGGTGTTGTCGTCGCGCTCAAAATTGAGGTTTTCAAAAAACGGTTTGAGTTTGTTGGGCTGCTGCATGGGACCTCCTATCTTCGTTCATCCAGGACTTTGGAGCCCGTGGTGTAGTCGACCAGCACCTGTTTGCTGTATTCGGGGCCGTGTTTTTCGCTCGCTTCGGCCTCTTCGGCACCAAACGGTACCTCATAGCCGACGCGGGAGAAGCGCTGGGAATCGTAACGGTCGATGCGGCCCGGATCGCGGTTTTCCGGTCCAATGACCTCGCGGTATTCGCGGCCGAAGATCTTGTCCACCTCGTACCAGGCGGCATGTTCATCTCCCTGAAGCGGGTAGGTTTTGCGCAGCGGATGCCCCACCCAGTCATCGGGCATAATCACCCGCTTGAGGTAGGGGTGGTTGTTGACGGTGATCCCAAACATATCGTACATCTCACGTTCGGCAAAATTTGCCATGGCGTAGAGAGGGACAATGCTCTCGATCGCCTGATCCTCTTTGATCCGTGTCAGGATGCGGGTCCGTTTGGCCTTTTTGAGGTTGAGCAGTTGGTAAAAGATCTCAAACTCCCCATCCTGCGCCAGGTAATCGATCGCGCTCAGCTCGGAGCACATCGCATACGAGCAGGTCTCTTTGAGTACGGTAAGTGCGGCAATGTTGTCTTCGGGGGCGATATGAACAACCAGCTGCCCCAGCTCGATGTAGGCATCCTGGATCTCCACCTGCTCACCGATGGCCTTGCATACAGCCGAAAAGTGGGGATCACTCTCGACATCTTCATGCGGCACACGGGGCGCCACCCAGAAACGATCGGTGTATTTGGCTTTGCCCTGTACATTATCTTTGGGGGTATATTTTCGCATTAGACAAACCTCTGTTTGGTGTTTTTGTTCATGTTGGCCGATTCGCGATTAATCTTTTTCTGCAGCATCATCATCGCGTACTGCAGCGTCTCGGGACGGGGCGCGCATCCGGGAAGGTAGATATCGACCGGGACGATCCGGTCGACCCCCTGGACCGTGGCGTAGGTATTGAACATCCCGCCGGTATTGGCGCACGACCCCATCGAGATGACCCATTTGGGCTCAGGCATCTGATCGTAGAGACGCCGGGCAAACTCGGCATGTTTTTTCGAGAGGGTTCCGGCAAGGATCATCACATCCGACTGGCGGGGAGAGGCGCGGAAGATCACCCCCATCCGGTCAAAGTCAAACCGACTCGCACCTGTGGCCATCATCTCGATCGCACAGCACGCCAGTCCATAGGTCATCGGCCAGAGCGAGTTGGCCCGACCCCAGTTGAGCAATTTGTCCACGGTGGTCAATGCCACCGGCAAGCCTCCGGTCGAGGCATAGTTTACTTGATGCTGTGCCATTCAAGCGCTCCTTTCTTCCAAGCATAGATAAACCCGATGGTCAACAGAACAATAAAGAGAACCATCTCTGCAAAACCGAACCATCCCAGCAGTTTGAAGTCAATCGCCCACGGAAACATAAAGATGATCTCCACATCAAACAGGATAAACAACAGCGCGATCAGATAAAACTGTACCGAGATCGTGTTGGGCTGCTTGTTGGGGAGCGGGCCGCACTCGTAGATCGACATTTTGAGGCGCTCGGTGTCGAGTTTGGCCAATTTGCGGCTCACCCACCGGGCAAGCACCAGCGTTACCGGAAACGCGATACCGGTCATCGCCAGCAGGACAAACACCCCAAAGTAGGGATGGCTGGTCAATGCATGCGTCATAAGAAACCCCTTTCGTTCTCAGAAGAATTCTCGCAAAACGGTTCCGCACAGAGCATACGGCCATTTTACAAAATTAGTGCTCTATGGTAACAGAAACTTATTTAAGCGGCTTTAATTCGGCGTATGTCGCCTGGGGAGGGGGGAGGAATGTAACGGAAGGAAACAGGCGCACACTCCGTGCGCCCGAAATCGGAGCAAAAAAAGATCAGGGAGCCGAGATACCAAGTGCTTTCAGGGTTTCGTAGGTGATCCCGCCGGTAGCAAGGTGGTGTTTTTTCTGGAATTTGACCAGAGCATCCTGGGTTTTACGACCCATTTTACCGTCAGGCTCTCCCGGATCGTATGCCAGGTCTCTGAGTGCCATCTGTATCCGCTTGATCGTCTCTTCTGTCATATTGGTCTGACAGAGAATTCGGCGCCACTCCAGGTGCGAATCGGCCACTTTTTTTGTCTTTTTGACTTTGCTGGTCTTGGCCGGGACAGGGGTTTTTTGGACTTTGGCTTCAGCGATCAGCTTCTGCACCTCAACCGTCGTATAGTTGGCATCGACCACTTCGGTGATGACCTTTTCGGGGACATCAATAACCGTTTTGGTCACTGAAACAGTTGCGGCCGGGCTCTCCACCCGACACACCTGATGGCCGGTCGGCTCCCACCCCTGGGCGATTGCCTGATCCGATCGCTGCCAGAGAAAGCGTGCCGGCTGGGCCAATTGGAGTTTTTGGATCGTTTCGGTCTGCGCCGCGACCGGGGTGTGCTCCAGCTTGGGATCGGCGACCAGTTTGCGGACCATGAGCGTCTGTGTCTGGGCCGGAACTTCCTCGACTTCGGTATGGGGAGGGGATTTGAGTACTTTCTTTTTGATTGTTTTGTATTTGGCCGGCAGTTTGACCAGACACATGATCTCCCCGGTCGCTCCGCTGAGGCGCTGGGCAGGGTTGGCCCCTTTTTTCCAGACGGTACGCTCAGGCTGGAGGAGCACTTTCTCTTCGGTCTCTTCGTATTGGGCCGGCACCTCGACCAGTTTCTTGGTGGCCGGAACCACTTCGATGGTTTTTTCCTCCTCTGCAAAAGCGGCCGGGATCACTTTGGTGATGTTGCGTTCTGCCTGGATCACCACCTCCTCATCGACACGTTTGTATTGACGGGGCTGATAGTATTCCGCGTAGCAGATACCGGGTTGGGTTTTGTTGAGATCAAGCCCGCTCTGAAGTGCGATTGCGGAGAGGATGGCCGGATTAACCGGGATGGCATTCTCATCCAGTGTGCTCATCCAGAGATATTCCACCGGCTTGACTTCGATCGTTTCGTTGATGTCTTGATACGTGGGAGGGGAGACCACCAGCCGTTTGTACTCCGGGACGACCATCACTTTCTCCTGGGTTGTCTCAAACTCCGCGGGGACGATCGTGATCTTCTCGGTCGCCTCCTGGACGACCACCTCTTCGTCGACCGTTTCGTATTTGGCCGGCAGCAACACGCGGGCGTAACACTCACCCGGTTTGGCGTTGGGGGGTGCATCGGCCAGCGCGGGCGCGATCGTCTGTGCGGAGGGTTCCGGCGGGGTCTGGGTCGTTGTGTTTGTCGCCGGCTGCACCGCAGCGAGCACAATGCTCAGGGGCAGCAGCGGGCTTAACCGAACAAGGGTTTTGGGGTGAATGATCATGGGGCTTCTCCTGCATTATGATGCCCTCATTGTAAAAAAGAACCATTACCCCAACATTACTTCACCGGAAAATGGGGTTTCTCTCCTGCAGGCTTCCGGACTAAACACGGAATCCCATGCTCTTCTCCCCATCGAAACTGCTTCCGAGCTCTTTGGCAATTTCTGCCTTGAAGTCGGCCATGGTAAAAATACTCTCCTCCCGCACAGCAACCCGAAAGGCGGTGTTGTGGATCACCAGCTCGATCTGCCCGCCGGTCAGTGCCGCAGCAGCAAGTTGCTCAACATCAAAGCCCGCTTCATAGTCGGCGTTTTCAGGCAGCATCATCTGCCACAGTCTCAGGCGTTGGGCGGCATCGGGCTTTTTGAACTCTATCTTGAAATTGAAGCGGCGGGAAAACGCTTTGTCAATGTTTTCCAGCAGATTGGTTGTCGCGATCAGGATCCCTTCAAACCGTTCGATCTGCTCGAGAAAGATGTTTTGCATCTGGTTGTGCATCTTGTCCGCCGAAGAGCCTGTCCCCTGCGAACGGGCGCTGAGAAACTGGTCGGCTTCGTTGAGCAGCAGGATCGGCTCCACTTTGGCTTTGGCGCTAAGCTCCCGGAAGTCGTCAAAGATCTTGCGGACATTTTTCTCACTCTCCCCGACATACATCGAGAGGATCTTGGAGCAATCAAAGCTGAGAATCGGCTTTTTGAGGGTCTTGGCCAGTCCCATCGCCGTGACCGTTTTCCCTGTCCCCGGAGGACCGTAAAAAATGATCCGCGCGTCAATCCCACGGCGTTTGCCTTTGATCCCCCACTCGCGCAGTTTTTTGTAGACCGCTTTGTCCACCTGCCTGACCACCGTCT
>CAYSQV010000065.1:0-7267 GCA_964433295.1 uncultured Nitratifractor sp.
TTGCCGCCACCGGGGTTGTCGCCTTTGGAATCGAGCATCTTCATCTCCGAAACGGTCACGGAGTGTTTGCTCCGCTTGGTGCCGTCTTGGGCCGTCCATTGCTCGAGTACCAGTCGTCCTTCGACAAGCACTTTGCTCCCCTTGCGCAGGTACTGGTTGGCGATCTCGGCGGTGCGGCCGAAAAAGGTCAGATCGATAAACATGATCTCCTCTTTCTGCTCTCCGGACTGGTCACGCCATTTGCGGTTGGTGGCGATGCCGACCTTGCCGATAGCGCTGCCGCTTTGGGAATAGCGGATCTCAAGGTCGCGGGTGAGGTTGCCGACCAAAATCACTTTGTTGTACATGGGGAACTCCTGTGGGCTTACGCCTCTTCGGTCTGGGCTTCGGCAGCAGGTGCGGCTTCGGCAGTGGGCTCAGCATCGGTCTTGGATTCGACCTCTTTGGCAGGTGCGGCAGCCTTTTTTCTGGCGGTCTCAACCTGCTTGTCAAACTGGGCGATCTCTTTTTTCTTGGTGTATTTGACGGTCATGAACTTGAGGATATCCTCGTTGTAGCGCATTTGACGCTCAAGTTCAGCGATCAAGGTACCGGGGGCCTTGAAATAGACGACCGTATAGTAGCCGCGCTCGTTTTTCTCGACCGGATAGGCAAGTTTGCGCATGCCCATGTCATCGGTCGCGACGATCTCGCCGTCGTGGTCGGTGATGATCGCGAGGGTTTTTTCGATCTGTGCTTTGGTCTCTTCGTCGGTCAAGGTAGGCTTGACGACAAACAACGTTTCGTAATGGTTCATCGGTGTCCTTCTTTTGGTTTGATAGCCCGCTTTTACCGCATCGGGTGATGCGTCCAAATAGGCGAGCAAGAAATTTGGAACGATGATTATACCCAATGGAGCCTTAGAAGGCCCAAAAGAAGCTCAACCGAGGAGATTGAGCGGCGGATAGTTCCCGCCGGTAAGGGCATCAGGATTTTCGATGCCGTAGATGCGATAGAGGGTCGCAGCAATGCTGAGAGGGTCGAACCAATAGGTGCCGGATTTGGGCTTGAGCCAGAGGCGGTTGAGG
Organism: uncultured Nitratifractor sp.; assembly: GCA_964433295.1. Taxonomy (GTDB): domain Bacteria; phylum Campylobacterota; class Campylobacteria; order Campylobacterales; family Sulfurovaceae; genus S017-3. The sequence continues at coordinate 1,068 of CAYSQV010000065.1, forward strand.
CTGTTGGGATTGTCCACTACGGTTTCACCGACAACTCCTTTGTGATCAAAGAATTTTTTTCCGCCGAAAACATAGAGATTTTGCAGATTTCCGTGATCCCAGCCAAAAGCAGAGTTGAGGTTGACATTGCGACCAAATTCCCCAAAAACCATGAGGGTGATCGTCTGATCTTTTTCCAGTGCATTGATGTGGGCTACCGCTGAACGCAGTGCACGGAAGAGCTGCTCAGAGCGCCGGACGTAATCACGTGCTTCGTTGTGATCATCCCATCCGCCCAATCCGCCGGTTCCCAGCGTGACGATCCGGGTATCGGGATTGTTATCCAGCAGCTTGATGGCGGTCTCAAGTTTGGCGGCGAATGGATCATTTTGCGGGTAGGCGTCCTCTCCGAGATCGGGGGTAGAGGCCTCTTTGATCTCCTGGATGAATTTGGCCATTTTCCCACGGGTAGCGAAGTTGTCTTTGATTTTCCCGCCGGCATTGTGCTTTTGTGCCAATTGATCCATTTTGCCGGTCAAGACGGGGTCGAATCCTCCCTGCTCATCCGAATCGTTGTAGTGTTCCTTTTCCCGTTCCTGCTCTGTGTAGTAGCTCCATCGCCGTACGGTATATCTTGAGCGTGCGTAGGGATTGTCAAACTCTTGGTCGATCCCGACCGGCTTGAGGAAGCCGGGGATGGAGACACGGGAGGGGGCGTGGAAGCTCGACTCTCCCTCCATGGTAACAAACGGCATCAGCGCGGAGGAGTCGATTGCCCCTTTTTTGTATAAAATCGCAGCGATGTTGGCGACAATTCCGCCGCCGTCAGTATCGAAAGAGCCTTTTTGGTTTTGTTCTGTACAAACACCGTGGGCTTTGTTGTTGACTTTTTCCCTTTCGGCTGAATAACAGGTGCGGTAGAGGGTCATATCGCCGTGCTCGATCATGGTCTCCATGTCGGCTCCTCCCGCTTCGGCCCAACAGTGGTTTTTGGTGGGGGTTATGTCGCGGAAATAGTCGTTGTAGCTGTTTTGGGAATGGCGTTCGAGATCGGAGAGGTTGGAGATGTTCCCGGCGAGTTGACTGGCGCCCCCATAGAGAAAGACAAGGATTGTCTGGGCATTGTTGGCTTTGAATGTGGCTTCCGAAAAACGGATGGCATCGACATCGAGTGCCTGAGCCCGGCCAAGACTGGGCAGCATCAAAACCGTGCTGCCAGCAAGAGAGAGTCGGATAAATTCGCGTCGTTTCATGTCAGTGTACCTCGTGGTTTTGATAAGTGGCTTCAAGTCGTGACAGGTAGTCGAGGACGAGAATGGCGATTTCGCGCTTGCCGTCTTTGCGACGGCGTGCTTCGGTATCGGGATCGTCGTGACGATAGCACATATTGAACGGATCGTTGAGGACGAGGCGATCGTCCCGTTTGGTGAGCATGTGTCCGTTGAAAAAAGTGTGTTCGTCCGTGGTCGCTTTGCGGCTGACGATGGAGAGGAAGAGGTAATCGATCAGGCTGCTTAGACTGCTCTGGGGGTCTTTTTCATCATAAGCGAAACGATCGAAACCGATAAAGTCATCCTGCCAGCCATCGTAACTCCAACTGTCGGGATTGGTCTGCTCCGGATTGGCCCTGCGGATCAAAATCCGTTCACGGATGTACCGATGATACTGGGCGAATGAAAGGGTATCGAGAGGAACGCGTTCGAGTTTGCCGAGTTTGTATTTCATGGTCGCCTGATTCATCGATTCGAGGGCCTCTCTAAACTCATAAAATGTATTGCGTCGATTGCGGTAATGCATAATACGTGTCAGGGAATAAAAAGTCTCCTCGGCACTCAGCGGGCGGCTGTTGCGGAGAAGATATTCTTCGGAAAAGACGATCTGAAGCAAGATATCCTGCCAGGTCTCCGGATGGCTTTTTGCGATGGTTTTGACGATTTTTTCTTTTTGTATTGTGCTTTTGTTTGGGAAAAAAAAGTCTACGAGTCGTCGGGTTACCCCCGGCACAAACGCATCGGACTTGACCAGCTCACGATAGAAATCATCCCCGGTATAGACGGTCGTCCCAAACAGATGCAGAGGAGTGGTGTTGCGGTTGAGTCCTACTTCGAGGGTATCGCTGTCGGTGTTGAGTTTCCAGTTTTGGAGCGCTTTTCCTGCCAGAGGAACATGCCGGTCGTCGGTGTCTCGAAGGTAAATTTCAAGCATCTCCCGGCCGTTGTCTTCTGGGCTGCGAAAACGCCGCCAGTTGTCCTCGCTGGACATGTGGACATAGGTGATGTAACGCATCCCGCCCTCTGTGCCGAGCATGGTTACAAGGCGATTGTAGACCCCGGCGATGTTGGGTGTATGGGTCGAAGCAAGCTCGTATGCCGGTGAGAAGAGAATGGTCTGCGTAAGGATATAGGCGATCCAGTTGTGGAGAAAATACTGATCGAGTTTTGTGGCGGCGTAGAAACGGGTCAGGATGCGGACCGCCTGCGGATAATGGTACTGCGCTGTGTATTGGCGAAAGTAATCGTCGTCACGTATGCGGTTTTCCAGTGCGGCGATCTCTTCGGAAGGGGTATCGAGTTGGCTGCGCAGTGTGCTGAGAAAATTTCCCTGACGGATCCTGCGTTCCAGATCGGGCAGAGGGTACCCGTAGAACAGGGTTGAGAGCAGCTTGTGTGCCACGGCCAGCTGGGATGAATTGCTGAGGGATTCGAATTCGCTGTCGGTGAGTTGATCGAGGGTGTAGTCCGAAGCCGGTTTGGGTGTGTAGTAAAACTGCAATCCTTTGTAGCTGATCGGAGTTGGGCTGGTTGACGGGGAGGTGTCATCTTCTTTGACGGTGGGGGAGGAGGGGTTCTCCTCTTTTGGTGTTGACGAGCCGCCGCATCCTGAGAGAAACAAAGCGGCCAGCAGGGAGAGCCAGAATGTTTTGTGTAGAGGAGAGGTTATCATAGGGGAAATCCTTTGTGTTTCTGGGAAAGAAAAGCAACAAGCGGGAGAAAAAAGGACAGAATGATACGTAACGGTCATGGTCTGGCAGCCTGGCGATCTACATGAGACCCATGGCTTTCTGTCCCTGCCTCGCGACAAGTTTAGCTTTTCACACGCTATATGACGTCGGTGCAATAATCCCTCAATTATGCAGCCTGGGGACCATCATAGCGTTTAAGCGTTTAAAAAAAAATAAAAGAGACGAGGTGGTTTACAGGTAACCCTGCAGGCGGATGAGCGCGCCGTACAGGAGGCTCTCTTTGTCCAGAGTACCGGGGCGTTTGATGCTCAGTTCGGTTTCGAGAAGGTGCTCATAGATCTTCAGCAGTGCGGCCGTCTTGACCCGCAGAGCCAACTGGGCCTTTTGCTCTTCGATGTGGCGGGGGAGTTTGTAGCCGAGTATCTCCCTGGAGTCGGGGGCTCCGTGGAGACGGATGTAGGCATGGAACAGAAAGATCTGATTGACAAAAAACTGGGTGGCCCGCAGGATTGAAAACTCATCCTCTCCCAGATCCAGAAGCCTGGTGAGGGTATCGGTAACAGGTTTTTTGGCAAAGAGATCGATCAGGAGCTGTTCGACGGCGAGCGGGGCGGTTGAATAGACAAGACGATCGATGTCGCGTGCCTCGATTTTGTGGTCGAGAATGGCCAGTTTTTCCAGTTCATTGACGCAAAGAGCGAGGTTGTTGTTCAACAGCGTCAGTAGGTGGGTCAAGGCATAGTGGTCGATGTCGAGGTTGATCTGTTGGGCTTTTTGGGTCAGGACGGCGATCCCGTCCCGGACATTGGGCTCGAAAAAACGTACCCACACGCCCCCCTTTTTGTCCGCGAAACTGTTTTGGAGAGTGCGGGCGTCGGAGGGGGAGCCTTCGTAGGCGTAGACGAAGAAGTTGTCGGGAGCCTTGTTGGCCAGTTCGATGAGGGTTTCGAGCTCCTTTTTCGGGAGCTTTTTTTCCCGGCGGATGATGAGGAGATTGGTGCCGCCAAAAAGGGAAGATTGGGAGAGATATTCCCTGGCCTGATCGAAGCTGTATTCATCGTGGTAGAGGAGCAGCGCCGATTCGCCAGCATGCAGCTGCGTTTTGTAGCGGTCGAGATAATGATCGATCATGTAGTCGTTTTCACCGTAAAGGAGGAGGGCCTTGGGGAGGGTATCGGTGAAACGTTGATCAAATTCGCGCTGGTACATCCACAATCCTTTCGGCCCGGACAGTCGGTCGGGCGAGATCGACCTGGGTGATCATGACCCGTATTGTATCAAAAAGCATCTCATCGCCTCTTGGAAGGATCGCTTCAACCCCCTGGATCTCGCCCAGCAGACGCACCCGGGTACGTTCACCATCCAGCTCGATCACTTCCGCGTCGAGGAATTTGCCCTTTTGTTCCAGCGCCCAGCGGGCGAATTTGCGGTCGCGGAAGTCCCATTCGGCCCTGGTGGCGTCCCGTTCGAGGCGGCTGACCCGTGCGCAGAGCGGGTCGATGTTGCGCAGGAGGTAGTCGGCCTCCTGTTTGTCAAACTGCAGCTGGGCCTTGATGAGGTGATGCAGGATCAAGTCAGGATAGCGGCGGATGGGAGAGGTGAAATGGCTGTAAAAGTCAAAACCCAGACCGAAATGCCCCACATTGTGGGCCGAATAGCTCGCCTGCTTGAGGGAGCGGATCAGGAGGGCATCGACCTCGGCGGCCAGCCCAAGTTTTTGGGCCTGTTGCTGGATGGTGCGGATCAGATCGGGAGCTTCTTCATACTCCTCGACATGGATACCGATGGCGGAGAGCTCGCCGAGGAGTTTTTCGATCGATTCGATCTTGGGTGGTTCGTGGATGCGGAAGATCCCGTCCCCCTCACCGCCAAACCGTTTTGCCGCGGCGCGGTTGGCCAGCAGCATGCACTCCTCGATGAGCGAATGCGATGGGGTGCCGGTCTCGACCTGGGTGTGTTCGAGCAGCATCGCATCGTTGAGGGTGAGCTTGATCTCGTCGCTGCGAAAGTCAAATCCTCTCTTCATCCGTTTGGTCCGCAGTTTCTCGGTGAGTTTTTGCAGCGGCAGGAGCCAGGGAAGGATGCGGAGGAGAGCGGGATCATCTCCGTGGTATCCTTTGGTCAGTATCCCATCGACCGCGTCATAATGGAAGCGAAATTTTGAGTGGATGATCGCTTCAAAAAAGGTCTCTTCCGCCGGTTCGAGTGTTTGGGGGTCGAGGACGATCTTTGCGACAAACGCCAGCCGGTCGACGCGGGGTTTGAGGGAGCAGATGTTTTCGCTGAGTTCCCGCGGGAGCATCGGAAAGGCCTTGTGGGGCAGATAGGTGGTAAATCCCCGCTGCACCGCTTCGCGGTCGATGGGACTGAAAAAGGGAACATAGTGGCTCACATCTGCGATGGCGACATAGAGTGTACAGGTGTCGGTATCATAATAGATCGCATCGTCGAAATCTTTGGCCGTGACGGGGTCGATGGTGCAAAAATCGAGCTCTCTGAGATCGACCCGATCGGGATGATCGGTCACGTTGACGGCGGTTTCGACTGTTTTGGCCTGCTGGAGACATGCCGGGGAAAAAGCATCTCGACGTTCGTACAGCGCCAAAGAGAGTTTTTCGTCGATATTGGGATCGTCAAGGTGGCCGAAGATCTCCAGCAGGGTATTCTCTGAAGGATCGACTTTGAAAACGGTTCCTTCTTTGAAGACGCGCAGATCGATCCCCGGGACAGAGGCAGTAACGGACATGTCGTTTCGCAGATCATGGAGCCCCATCTCCCCATTTTCGTGGCGGCGGGAATAGAGGATCAAATAGGTGTGGGCCCGATGCAGCACCGCGACGACCTCGCCGCTGGTACGACCCCGGCGGGCAAGAAAGCGGCGGGCCAGCACCGTGTCCCCCGGACGGGCATTGTCGATGTGCTCCGGCTCGATCAGCAGATCGCGCTGGGCTTTGGTTTGGGCTTCGACATACCCCTGGCCGTCCCGTCCGATGTGGATCCGTCCGATGCGGTAGAGCGAATGGAGCCGCCAGAGCCCCTCCTCTTCGACCACGGCACCGAGTTTGCGGAGCCGCTCAAACAGATCCCTGTGCTCCGGATCGATGTCGGAGGCAAGCACGCCCTGCAGAAGTTGAGCAGCGATCACAGGGCACCCCCGATGGGAATGAGTGAAGCGTGAGGGGCAAAGAGCGAAGAGTTAAAGACGATTTTCATGAGCGGATTATAGCGTTTTTATATTTTCCTAAAGATAATATTGAAA
>CAYSQV010000066.1:0-7187 GCA_964433295.1 uncultured Nitratifractor sp.
TTGTGATTTCCAATTCAGATACAATGGGACTGCGTAAATTGCCGTATGCTTTTACCGAGCAGGGCATCTATATGCTGGCCTCTGTCCTCAAAAGCCCCAAAGCCGTCGAGGTCAATATCGCCATCATCCGTACATTTAAAAAACTTCGAGAGTTTACTCGCCATTACAATGCTCTTGCCAAAGAGTTCATTGCAGTTGACCGCAAGCATGAAAAACACTATCGCGAACTCAAACAAGCTCTCGATGAGCTTGTCCATGAAACACAAGCGGCCAATGTAGCCCGGATCGGGTTTTTGCCATAACTCACAAACCCAAATCCTGATATCTATATCCTGAACCATAATCTCTGGTTTGCCTTTTCGAAGATGGGAATAAGGGTCAGGTGATGCTAATGCTATACTTTAAAAAAGAAGGTACCAAGTGGCAGCACAACCTAAATACGGTTTTGAATCCAGTTCTGTCTAACTGCAACAATCTGCGATATATGGTTTCAGGAACATAGAAAACCGCTGATGATGGGCGGCGTCGAGCAAAAGGATATGATGGGGTGCAAGGTTCGTGCCCCAAACGCAAAGAGGGGCGCAGGCTGACCGGGATCAGAAATCGTCCAGGTCGATGCTTGATTTGGCATAGTTGGAGACGTTGCTCTCAAAAAAGTTGCTTCTAACTTCGTTCATGTTGAGGTGCTTGGTGACAAGTTTTTGCAGATAGGTCTCCGGTGCTTCGTCAAAGATCGGGTCGAGTCCGATGGTTTTGAGGCGGCTGTTGGCATAATTGTAAACCGTTTGCTCCATCAGTTCATGCGTGGTTCCCATGATGGGGAAATTATCCAGAAGGTATTTGCCATATTCCAGCTCGATGTCGACAGCATCCCGAATCATGTTGTAACATTCATCTATCGTCGCCGCGCTGATGGCGTTCTCTTTTTTGATGGTTTTGAAGATGTTGCCAAAGAGAGGCATGTGGGTGTTGAGTTCATCACGGGCGATGAACTTGATCATATCGCGTGCGCCGGGAACTTTGTCGCCGAGCAGATAGATGTAGCTGAATCCAAGCAGGAAGTAAATTCCTTCCAGGTTGACACTGGCCATGGCGCTGAGCAGCATCTTCTCGGCCGATCCGCCGTCGATGTATTTGGCGAATTGATCGGCGATGCGCTGGTTTTTTCGGTTGAGCGCGGCGTCGTATTTGTAGAGGTTGAATACCTCTTCGGAGTTGCCGGCAGCGTCAAGCAGAACGGCGTAGGATTTGGAGTGGTTGATCTCTTGCATGATCTGCAGTCCCAGGACCGATTTGACCAGGCGGTTGTTGGCCAGGCGGCGAAAATCGCTCAGGTACTCTTCCTGGGCCGAGTCGTTGAAACTCAGCTGAGCAAAGGTGAGTTTGTAAATCGATTGTTCGTTATCAGTCAGCGCCGCGAAATTCTTGTTTTCAGCGGAAGTGTTGACCTCGGAAGGGAACCAGGTGTTGGCGTTCATCAGATCGTAGATGTTGCTGTCCCAACGGTATTTTGAGCGATTGAAATCGACAAAACCGGTCGGGTTGCCTCCGTAGATTTTCTCATCGAGGATATCTTCACCCTGAGGGTTATAATAGTGTTTTGCGTCCATGCATGCTTCTCCGTATCGAAATCAAAGTGCACCATTTTACCCGATAGTGGATAAAATTACAGATAGATTTTCGCGATAGAAAAAGGGAACGACCCAATGGAAAAAATCTTGCTCGACCTGCCCAGCCCTGTGGAACGTCTCTTTTTTAGAACAATGCCGTTTTTTCTCAAGCGGGACGATCGTATTCATCCTGATTTTTCAGGAAACAAAGCCCGCAAATTTCACTATTTTCTCGACCATGACTTTCCCGATATCCACACCGTGCGCTCCTACGGCTCCAACCAGTCCAACGCGATGTATTCTCTCTCGGTGTTGGCCAAAATGAGGGGCTGGCGGTTTGAATACCGTATCGATCATCTTCCCGATTTTTTGAGAGACAACCCGCACGGCAACTATGCCGCCGCTCTGTCCAACGGAATGACGGTGAGGATCAAGAGTTCAGAGTTCGGGGCTCAGGATGACGGAATTTTATGGATAGAGGAGGGGGGCAGGCAGGTAGAAGCCGAGTACGGCATCAGGGTGCTTGCCGAAGAGATCGCTGTATGGCAAAGGGCGCAGGGGATAAAGCATCTGGATATCTTCTTGCCCTCAGGTACCGGTACTACCGCGCTTTATCTCCAAAAAGCACTACGCACCACCCACTACGCACTACCCGCTCATATCTATACGACGCCGTGCGTGGGAGATGCGGATTATTTGCGCAGGCAGTTTGGGATGCTTGAATCTGACCCGCAGTTTCATCCGACGATCCTTGATCTGCCCCGCAAATACCATTTTGGCAAACTCTACCGCGAGTTTTACGAAATTTGGATAGAATTACGACAAGATACAGGCGTAGAGTTTGATCTGCTTTATGACCCCAAGGGATGGTTGACACTGATGGCCCATCGCGGGCAACTGGGAGAGCATATCCTCTACATCCACCAAGGCGGATTGCAAGGCAACAAAAGCATGCTTCGCCGTTATCAAAGGAAATACACATGAAACGAATTAACACGACGGATACCCATTTTAATGCCGACTTTGACGAGCTTCTTCGGCGGGGCGCGATGGACATCGAAGGGGTCAGTGCCATCGTCGGCGGTCTGCTCAAAGAGATTCGCCAGGAGGGTAACGCGGCTCTGCGCAGCCAGATTGCGCGATTTGACCGTTGGGAACCGTCAGAGGATGCAGAGCTTCGGGTCGATAGGGCTGCAATGAAGGCCGCCTACGATGCCATCGATCCGGCACTGCGCGATGCGCTTCAACTGGCATACGACCGCATCCGGGATTATCACGAGAAACTGATGCCCAAGACCTGGATGGAGACAGACAGTACCGGCAGCGTACTGGGGCAGAAGGTCACAGCAGTGGATCGTGCTGGGCTCTATATACCGGGCGGCAAGGCCGCGTATCCCAGCTCGCTGCTGATGAATGTCATACCGGCACAAGTAGCAGGAGTCGAGGAGATTGTAGTGTGCACACCGGCTCCGGACAATGAGCTCAATGAGCTCCTGCTGGCGGCATGCCACCTCTGCGGGGTGGAGAATGTTTTCAAGGTCGGCGGCGCCTCGGCGATCGGTGCGATGGCGTACGGTACTGAGACGATTCCCCGGGTGGATGTCATCACCGGGCCAGGCAATATTTTTGTCGCGACGGCCAAAAAACTGGTCTACGGAGAGGTCAACATCGACATGATCGCCGGCCCTTCGGAGATCGGGATTCTGGCCGACAGTACCGCCAGAGCGGACTGGCTGGCAATGGATCTGCTCTCTCAGGCAGAGCACGATGAGATGGCCAGCGCGATCCTGATTACCGATGATGCGGCATTGGCGGATGAGGTGACCAAACACATCGAGATATTCCTGGGAACTCTTTCTCGCGAGGCGATTGCGCGCACGTCTATTGAAGAACGCGGTGCGATTATCCTTGCCCGGGATATGGATGAGGCGATCGATTTGATGAATCGCATTGCTCCAGAGCATCTCGAAGTAGTGACCCGAAATCCTATGGCGCTGATGGAGAAGATCAGGCATGCCGGCGCGATTTTTCTTGGCAGCTACACTCCCGAACCCGTAGGAGATTATATTGCCGGCCCCAACCACACGTTGCCAACCGGTGGAACGGCACGATTTTACTCACCGCTCAGCGTGGAACATTTTCTTAAAAAGAGCTCCATCATCTCCATGAGCGAAGCAGGCATCAACGCCATTGGCGAGGAGTGCGCGCTGATCGCCCACACCGAGGGGCTGACCGCACACGAGGCTTCGGTGCGGATGCGCTTGAGGGAGGAGGCCGGGCGGGATGAACACGCCAAACGTTTCAAAGGGCTGGAGGGGGAAGCCCTTTTTGATACCCTTGGTATCGAGGTGGGCGAAGGCAAGCTTAACATCGATCTGACCAAAACCAAAAGCTTTTTTGATGCACTGCAATCGACCCTCGCAGCCAAAGCAGAAAAACTTCAGGAAGATATCGCCCAGGGCTCGGTCGACCTGAGCGAAGATGTCGGGATCAAGGTCGACAATGAGCAGATCAACATCGATCTGACCAAAACCAAAAGCTTTATCGAGGCACTTGGCAACAAAGTCGCCGGATTGGTACAAGGGATTGATCAAGCGGTAAAAGAGGTCCATAACAAATAAATAACACTCAAGTTAACACTTAAGTAATCCTTACTATGGTATGATGTGGGATCTGCCACAGAAAGGACATAAGATGGGCATGAACGTGCGATGGATTTCTCTTGCGATGTCTCTTGTGATTTTGAATGCATGTTCTACCGGGAATCTTGTCAAGAATGATACAGCAGAAAACAATACTTCTGTTATTCATGAAACTTCGGAGAATAATTCTACAGACAATCATGAAACACTTCCGGGCAACAACGACGAAAATAATGTGACACAAAAATACATCCAGGCGGGCCCCTATACCCCCCTCCGGTACGGGGATGCACTGGAAAAAGACGGATACGTCGTTTATTATCCACAGGATCCGCAGACACATGAAGATGCTATCACGGCTGATATGCCGGTGGTGCTTTTTCTTGAAGGGGGCGGATCGGGTATCCATATCGATGACTACAGCGGCATAATGAAGTACCTGGCATCGCACGGCTATTTTGTGATCGGCGGTGAGACGGGGCAGGGGTATGACATATGTAACTATGTCTCTGTGTTCGAAAAAGCACTCAACGTTGCCAAAGAGGCTCATGGTCTTACACTCAAAAAACTGGCGGTCATGGGGCACTCTCAGGGGGGCGGTCAGGCTTTTTATGTGATGAGGTACTTTCAGGATACCGAGCATGGCGGGTACGGCAGTGATGCCAGCCTGACCCTCTCGATCGACGGGTGGTTCTCTTTTGATATGAACCGGGAGGATCTCGGGGCGCTAAAAGGGGATGTGCGCTTTTTGCAGATGAACGGGGTGGAAGGTACCGGCACCGATCCGCGGATCAAACTGACGATCTGGAATCTTGCCAAACAGACCGATCGGAAGTTTTTCACACTCCAGAAGGGCAGACCCCATATGTACGCTTCGGGAGAGTTTGAAGATATCCTGAACAAAAAAGATCTCATCGGAGTGGTGGGCGCGCTGTGTGATGACAGCTTCAACCATGTCGACAGAGGCTACGAGAGTATCCCCGATGAACGGAAAAGTTCGTACGAAGAGATCAAAAATAATCTAAAAGAAAAAGAGGAGTATCGCGGTGGTGATTGTGCCGGAGAGCAGTATAATGCCAAAAATGAACTAAAAGACTATGACATTGACTACTGTGCTATGGGTGGTGATGTGGAGTTGGCTGCACGTGCTCTTGACAGAGGGCTGCCCGATCTGGCCAAAGATACCAATCCCCGTTTTGAGACACTGGAGGGGTACGGAAAAGCCGATGTGCATCATTACATCGCCGATGATTCGCATACCGATGACGGCAGCGGCTGCGTCGAGCTGGTAGCGCACCACTACACCAAAGCGCTCTCTTCTCAAAAGTTTCCCGTCAAAAAAGGAAAAAAATATCTCCTCAGCGGCTACGTCAAGATGACCCATGTCCCTCACGGGCAAAATGTCTCGATCGCTCTGTGGCCGCGCGAAGTCGCAGGGTGGAGTGAAGTGGGTTGGAATGTCTCCAAAGCCGATGAGTGGCAGGAGATATTGATGCCGTTTATCCCTGTGGCTGACGGGGATGTCTACTGGGGAGCGTTTACCGCGACACGGTCGTTCAGTACGACGCGGGAGCCCAATCCCAGGCATCATGATATGTACGAGCCGACAAGCATCAAGAAGGACGGGAGCAATCTTGACCGAACCTCCCAGGTATTTTTTGATGATTTCAAGGTAGTCGAAATCAAAGAGGAGATCACCCCAAGAGAAGCCATCAATACCGATAAGACAATGTTTGATAGTGATTTTATCCGTCTTGATAAGCTGGGGAATATGTCGGTAAAAAAAGAGGGCAGATGGACACCGATCATCCCGAAACTGATCTCCAGAGGCAACCCCAGCGACGAAGAGCATTTCAAAAACCAGTTGCGCGCCTATAAGGAGCATGGTTTCAACGGTGTGATGGGTATGTATAATGTCGGTCAGATCCAAAAAGCACTTGATGCGGGGCTGGAGTATTTTGTCGGTATGGGAGCGGTGAGCAATACCCAGCCGGATGGAACTGAAGGGCGATACAGCTCACTCTCAGAAGATGCAATCGATCGCTTCAAAGAGATCACAAAACACATCCATGATATCGGCAAGCCTTATGCTCAACTTTTCCATTATCTTGACAATGAAAATGAGAAAACCCAGGAATATACCTTCAAAGAGAAGTGGGCAAGATTTATCGATGCCAACGACCAGGATGCACATGGCCGTCGTGCCAGACCGATTTTTTATCTCAACGGGACGTTTGGTATCTCCCGACTCTACAGCAAGAAGCTCATGGATATGACCGGTGCGTATGTCGGTCTGGGCGGCACAGGCACGCCTCATCTCGGTGCGCCCAAGCCGACCATTGGGGTGATGGATGTGCTCCAGGGGCACGATATCCCCTCCAATGTCATTCAGCTCCAAGTCTATCTCGATGACAAGTTTATCCCCTCATTGTGGTTTGGGATCATTCAGGGCGGCAAGGTGATCTCAGTCTGGAGAGACGGAGAAGGGGACGGAGCTGACAACAACAACCCCAAACCGTTCCAGGAGTATGTGTGGGCTGCAGAGATCAAAAAAGTTTTTGACGAGGTAGATCAGATGGCACCGATCATCCGCCAGCCGCACTGGACCCGATGGAAAGTACATCTCCAGGGCAGCGAATATGTTAATCTGGGGACAAGGGAACACAACGGTACCGGGTATATCATCCTCTCCAATCACAGCGACAAAGACGAGGAGATCACGCTCTCTTTTGAGGGGATTCATCCTGCCGCGGTAGAGGATTACCTTGGTGGTGCCGGCAGGTTTGAGCTGGCAGACAATCGGGTTGCTTTGACATTGGGGCATGGCAATACGGGGTATATGGTTTTGAAGATCGTACAATAAGGAGGAGGAGAATATGATGAAGAAACAAGTATTTCATTGGTTGATGGCGGGGATGGCGTTTCTCGCGTTGAC
>CAYSQV010000067.1:0-7145 GCA_964433295.1 uncultured Nitratifractor sp.
CCGTCCTCTGGTCACTCGACTCCCAGGACTGGAACCGCTACCGGGGGAAACGGCTGCTGCACAATGTGATCGCACACCTGACACCCGGCAGCGTGATCCTGCTGCACGACCAGTCCGCATCCTCCAAAGAGATCGGTGCCCTCATCGACGCCATCCGTCACGCCGGCTATCGGATCGTTCCCCTGTCAACATTGATCGAAAAAGGCAACAAACAGCCCTGCAAAACATAGTTCCCCTGTGCGCTGAAATACCGGACAGGATCAGAGTACGGCCCTTCTTTTGCTGTACTCGCCAAGGTATTCACACAGATGGATCACCGTCTCTTCCGCATCGATCCGCACGACACTGTACGCCGGCTGTACCGTCGTTGTCAGGCTCTCCTCAGGTTCATCGGGTCGGTAGGCCACCTGAAACGTCGTGCTGCGGGTTGTACTCAGCGGGATGCCGCGATGGATCGCCTGGAGAGGCCGATGGATATGCCCAAAAAAGATATGACGGACATTCGAGTGGCTCTCCAGGAGCGACCAGAACGCCTTTGCGGATCGAAAAGATCCCACGGTATCCATCCGATGAAGTCCCGAAGTGATCGGATGGTGATGCAGAAAAAGATACAGATCCCTCTGGGCGTGATCCTCCAGCTGCTTCTTCAGCCACGCCAGACGCGCGTCGCACATCATCCCGTACTCCTCCCCTTCGACCAGGGTATCGAGAAACACAAATGCCCCGGCCTCGAAGAGGCGCACATGCTGCACAAATCCCCCGTCGTTCCACTCGGGGAAAACCTCCCAGAATGCCGCACGGTTGTCGTGATTGCCCACCAGAGGAAAAACCGGAATACCCAATGCGTCGATCTGCTTTTTGAGCAGTCGGTAGGCCTTGGGGTCGCCTTCGTTGGTCAAATCCCCGGTGATGACGACAAACTCGGCATCTTTGTGGTGTTCACGGATGTTTTTGAACGCCTTTTTGAGCCGTTTGGCCGGTTTGATGCCGTAGAGTTTGTCCGAGGCCGCACCCAGCAGGTGCGTATCGGTCAGGTGGATGAACTTCATGCTATTTCTTGCGGTCAAGCCAGAGATTGATCAGTGCAAACGTCGTAATGGCTACGACGATCATAAAACTGACGGCATTGAGTACCGGCGTAGAGCTGAATTTGATCCGGGTGAAGAGCTCTACCGGAAGGGTCGGATCAGAACCGATAAGGAAAATCGTGGTATTGAAGTTGGAGAAACTGATCAAAAACGCCACCGCAAATCCGCTGATTAGCGCCGGACGGAGAAAGGGGATCGTTATGTAGCGGATCGCCTCCAGTTTGGTCGCTTTGAGACTCAGCGCTGCTTCTTCGAGCGTATGATCAAACTTTTTCAGACGTGCCGAGACGATCAGCATCACATAGGTCGCACCGAAGCTGAACTGCCCAAGCACCACCAGCCAGAACCCCGGACTCAAAAATTCCGGATCCCATCCGGTCAGTTTCTCGATCCCCGCAGCCGCCTGCGTCGAGGTGAGGATGATCGAAATCCCCAAAATCACCCCGGGAATCACTAGCGGCGCGATGGCCAGAAAATAGAGGAAATTCTTGCCCCGGAATTTCTCCTGCACAAACAGCAGCGCCGCGGCGGTACCGACCGCCAGAGACAGCAGTCCCATCACCCCGGCCGTGACGATGCTGATCCCGATGCTGCGCACCAGATCCTCATCCTGAAACAACCCCACCCGCTCATCGGTATTGGCGAAAAACCAGTCGAGGGTAAAGCCATTCCACGGCAGAGCAATAAACTGCGAATCGTTAAAAGCCAATACCGAGATCACGATCAGCGGCAGGACAAGAAAAAGGAAAAACAATCCGACATACAGACGGTAGCCGTTACGGTACAACGGTGAATCCGGAAGTGAGCGTATCATGATCCGACCCTTTCAAGTTTTTGGCCTGAAGCTTTGAGTGCGACCCAGACGATAAAGGAGGATATCAGCAGCAGGAGGAAGCCAAACGCCGCCCCCTCGTTCCAGTTGAACGTCGAGAGGAACTGATTGTAGATCTGTTCGGTGAACCACAGCGAGCTTTTGCCGCCGAGAATGTTGGGAGCCAGATAGTCCCCGATCACGAGCATAAAGACAATGATCGATCCGGAGACAATGCCGGGCATCGAATAGGGAATCACGATCCGACGGATGATCGTCCATTTGCTCGCCCCGAGATCACTTGCCGCCTCGATCAGCGAATCGTCCAGCGACTCCAGCGTCGACATGATCGGGATGATCATAAAGAGTACCGACATGTAGAGCAACCCCAGTACCATGCTGAAATCGTTGTACAAAAGCGGCAGCGGCTTCTCGATCCAGCCCAGGTCGATCAGGAACTGATTGATGATTCCATGATCACCCAGGATGATCATCCAGCCGTAGATCGTGATCAGCTCCCCTACCCACAGAGGTACGAGCAGCAGCATCGTCAGAGGCCCCACGTAGCGCCTGGAGACCACCTTGGTGAGATAAAACGCCACCGGGAAAGCCACCAAAAATGCCAGCACCGTGACGCCGATCGCGTATCCGACGGTTTTTAGAAACGTCAGCCAGTAGATACGGTTGGTGAAAAAATCGGTGTAGTTCGCCAGGGTCCAGGTCTCCTGTCCGTCGACCTTGAACGAGTTGACCAGGAGTTCGACATGGGGCACAAAGATCAGGATGATCAGCCACGCCAGCACCGGCAACAGCACAAAATAGAATGCCTTATTGCGTTTGCCTTCCATCTCACGCCTCCTGATAACATTTGAGATCATCGTGGTGGATGCCGATCGCGACACGGTCCCCTTCGCTCAGATCATCATATCGGGCATTCTGCGGCAGCGAGACCAGCAACTCTTCTCCGCCGCCAAGCACCGCGGAAAGTTTGGTATTGGCGCCGTCAAAAAGGATGGTTTTGATGATTGCCTCAAAGCGCGCGATCCCCTCCATCGCCTCGTCGGGGTTGATCAGGATCGCTTCGGGACGGATATAGAGCACCTCCGGTTCGAAGTCAAGGCCCGGACGCTCCATGCTCCAGCCGCTGCGGGTGGTGATCGTATCCCCCTTGCGCCCCTGCAGTTCAAACCGGTTGCTCTCCCCCACAAATCCTGCGACAAAAGCTGTCTGGGGGTTTTTGTAGAGATTTTTGGGCGTATCGATCTGCTCAAAACGCCCTTTGTTCATCACCGCGACCTTGTCGCTCATCACCAGCGCTTCGGACTGATCGTGGGTGATGTAGATGAAGGTGGTGCCGATCTCTTTTTGGAGGAGCTTTAGCTCCACCTTCATGTGCTCACGCAGCTTGCGGTCAAGTGCCCCCAGCGGCTCATCGAGCAGCAGAATTTTGGGCTTCATCACCAGAGAACGGGCGATCGCAACCCGCTGACGCTGCCCGCCGGAGAGCTCCGTGACCTTCTTTTTCTCAAATCCCTGCAAGCCGACACGCCCCAGCATCTCAGTCACCCGAGTGTCGATCTCGTCACTGTCAAGCTTTTTGCGCCGCAAACCAAACGCGACATTCTCATAGACATTCATCATCGGGAAGAGCGCCAAAGACTGAAAAACGATGTTTACCGGACGCTCTTCGGGCGGGATGCCGGCCATCGATTCCCCCTGGATCAGGATCTCCCCCTCACTCTCCTGAATAAACCCCGATATCATACGCAAAAGTGTCGTCTTGCCACATCCGCTGGGACCGAGGATCGAAAAGAACCCCCCCTCCTCCACAAAAAAATCGACCTCTTTGACAGCGGTAAAATCCTTGAAATTCTTGGTAAGATTCTTTATTTCGAGTATTTTGTTCATGCGGTCTCCTTCCTGGTGCATAGCCGAATGTTTTCTGCTGCAAAACACTCGACAATGTCCCCTCGCAGGGCCAGGCCTGCGAAAGTGAAGACCGTTTAGTTGGCAGACGCGGCTTTGATACGCTCGAGTACTTTGGCCTCAATCGCCTCGAATCCCTCGGGGACAGGAGGATGCCATTTGATGTTGTCAATATCTTCCTTGGTGAAGGAGCGGTTGAAGTTGTCTTTGATCTCCGGTTTTAGCAGTTTGTCCGCACCCACCGAAGCGGTAGCATATCCCTCTTTGTTGGTGAAGTAGGCCGCGTTTTCAGGCTTGAGCATGAAGTTGATGAACTTGTAGGCCCCTTCGACATTTTTGGATTTTGCCGGAATGGCAAACGTATCGATCCAACCCAGTGCACCGCTTTTGGGCGCGATGAAGTCGATATCGGGATTGTCTTTGTGCAGCTGCCAGCCGATGCCATCCCAGCCGCTTTCGACGACCACATCGCCGCTGCGCATATTGGCTTTTTGGGTGTCGGCACTTGTCCAGTAGTTTTTGACCAGTTTTTTCGACTCGATCAGTTTTTTCTCCACTTCGGCCATCAACTTTTTGTAGGCCTCGATGTCCCCGTAGAGTGCGAACGGATCTTTGCCCATTCCAAACGCTGTCGCAATCAGAAGCGGCCGCTTGAGACGGTAGGAGATCTTGCCGGCATATTTGGGGTTCCACAGATCCGACCAGTCTTTGGCCTCGGGGGCCTCTTTTTTGTTGACGATCATGCCGGTCGTTCCGTAGCAAAACGGCACCGCAAAGCCCTTGCCGTCAACTCCGGAGTTCTTCTTGACCGCCTCGAGCATCGAGCCGATGATCTGTTTGGTATCGATCTTGCTGTAATCGATCGGCTGATAGATCGGGAACTTTTTTTGGACAAAGCTGATACGATCCTGGCTTGGCTGAGCCAGATCAAATCCCCCGCCACGGGTCGCACGCAGCTTGGCAACCATCTCTTCGTTGTTGGAGTAGGTGATCTTGAGCTTGATTCCGGTCTCTTTTTCGAACTTGTCAACCAGTGCCTTGGGGGTATACCCTTTCCAGGTAATGATGCGCAGGGTCTCCTGAGCTGCCAGTATGCCTGTTGTGAGTGTCAGTGCCGAGACACCGACCATCATGAGTTTTTTCATTGTGCGTCCTTTTGAATTGAATTGACCATGAAATGGTACAGCCTCCAGATAACAGAGCGGTTTAACCACCCCACAAGTATAATAGGTATTGACTAAAAATCGTTTTAAATACTCAATTATTTTACAATTCAGATACAATTAATGATTTTTTCTTTACGCTTACATTATGAATTTTTATCAACAATTTACCCGAAGACACCTGTCCGGAGCCCACCGGGGATACCGAGCCTTGCGGCCCGAGAACACTTTGAGCGCTTTTAAACGGGCCGTCGGGAGTTTTGATTTTGTCGAGCTGGACGTCCAGCCTGCCCGCGACGGTACGCTGATGGTGCTGCACGATGAGACCATGGAGCGCACCACCAATATCGACAGCCGTTCACCCCGGCCCCGGCCCCATCGTCTGCGCGACCACCTTCCCTCCTTCCTCCAAAAGACCGATGCAGGGAGCTGGTTTGCCTATCGGGATCCTTTCGGCACGATAGATGCCAACATCGTTGCCCCGGATGAGATCGGCTTCGAGCCGATCCCTTCCCTTGAGGAGGTCCTGGCGCTGTGCCACACACATCGCATGCCTCTGAACATCGAGATCAAGGACTCCCCTTGCGCCGATACCGACACCCTGCTGCTGGAACTGCTCAAAACCCTTGCCCCCTATCGGGAGGGATCGATCCCGCTGCTGATCTCGTCGTTCAACCACCGCTATCTGGCACGCCTGCGGGAGTTTGATATCACCCTCAATCTGGCCGCCAACGCCGAGCACGCTCATCCGCCCCATCTGTTGCGCTACCTTGGGGATCTTGGGGTCATCGGCTACCACGTGGACGCCCCGCTGATCGAGAGCACCCCGGTAGCCGAACTGGCCGCGGAGGGGATCACCTGCGGCGCGTTTACCCTCAACGATCCGGCAGAACAGACCGTCTGTTTCGAACGTGGATTTCGAACGGTATTTGCCGATATGACACCGGATGTGTACCGGAAACTGCACGCAAACCCCTGAAACATCTCTACAACTCACTCCCCGTGCGGATCGCATCGAGTCCGAAGCGCTCCCGCACCTGCTGGATTCTGTCGCTGATCGCCCGGGATCTCTGGTCATCGTCAAATTCCAGCAGGGAAAGGGCACGGGGGTGATGGAGGGTGAAGTCCAAGACCGAGAGGGAGAGCTTGACCGCCCGCAGTTCGGGACGGACGATCCCCGCATACATCTGCGCCAGCGTCCGTTTGTAGAGACTCTCACTAAAAAGCCGCTCGATGCGGCGGGACTCTTTGGCTCGGGTGCCATACTCATAATGGATTTTGAGTGAATAGATCGTCGGATTGACCTCCATCCCCAGCGTGATGTAGGTGATATGGCGCGCCAGGATCATGATACGGCGGCGCACCTCGTCCGGATCGCTGATCGGATCGAAGGTGCGGCTGATGCCGATGCTTTTGCGCCCCAGACGGTGGGTGATCCCCTCTCCGTCGATCCCGAGCACCCGCCGGTAGAGATCGCGTCCGCTCTTGCCCCAGCTCTCAAACAACCCCCGTGCGGCACGGATCTGCCCCAGTCGGGTGATCCCACGCTCTTTGAGGCGCTCTTGCAGCCGCCGTCCGATCCCGGGAAAGGCCTCGATCGGCTTCTCCTCGATGAAAGAGGCCACATCATCCACCCGCAACACTCCGTACGGCTTGGCATACTCGGTGGCCAGCTTGGCGGTCCATTTGGAGCGGGCGATCCCGATGGAGACAGGGATATCAAACTCCACCAGTATCTGCGCCTGAAGATCCCGGGCAAACGCCTCAACGTTGCGATCTTTGATCCAGCCGCCCACATAGCCAAAAAACTCATCGATACTGAACTGTTCCACCTCCGGGATCCGTTTGGCGACAAACGCATGGATGCGGTGGGAGAGTTTGTGATAGAGCAGATAATGGGACGGCACCACCACCATCTGCGGACACAGACGCAGCGCCTGCGCCAGCGGCATGGCGGTGCGCACCCCACACGCACGCGCCTCATAGCTCGAGGTGGTGATGATGCCGCGGATCTTCTCCCGGCCGTCCACGGTATCGACGAATTTTTCCCGGAAGTTCTTCTGATGATCGCTGTAAAACACCGGGGTTACAAACGCCCCGGCGTTGTCGTTCATCAGCCGGATATGCTGGCGTTTGCGGCTGAATATCTCGGTATTG
>CAYSQV010000068.1:0-1499 GCA_964433295.1 uncultured Nitratifractor sp.
GATCAAAAAACGCGCCGATAGGGGAGTTGGGTGCCAGCGCCCACAGCAGATAAAACCCCAGCACCGAAGGAGGGAGGACAATGGGCAGAGCAGTAAGGGCTTCAAACAGGGGTTTGGCGCGGCTGCGGGTCTGGCTGAGCCACCATGCCAGCGGCATACCGATGAGGAAAAGGATCGCGGCGGTGATCGAAGCCAGCCGAAACGAGAGCCAAAAGGGAGTCAAATCCAGCTGCGCGAACGTGTTCATGGCAAACGGTATCCGTATCGGGCAAAGATCGCGCGGGCTTTGTCAGAGAGAAGAAAATCATACAAGGCTTTGGCCTCGGCCATATTTTTGGAAGCTTTGAGTACGATCATCCCCTGATCGATGGGGCGGTAGAGTGCGGCATTGACATCGATCCAGTTGGAGCCGGCTTTGTAACGGCGCATCTGGGGAGCATAGAGGGCGGACTTAGCGATGATGCCGATGTCGGCTCCGTGGATCGTGTAGGCTACCGTCTGGGCGATCGATTCGCCATAAACAAATTTCGGACGCAACGCATCGAGCAGCTTGGCAGAGGTGAGCGCCTCGAAAGCCGCTTTGCCGTAGGGAGCGGTGCGGGGATTGGCCACGGCGATGCGGGCGACAGCCGGATCGGTCAGTGTGTTTAGGCCGTGCTTGAAGTCTCGGGGCGCATCGCTCAGCAGCGCCAAAGTCCCCTGCGCATAGACCTGCGGGGCTCCTGTCGCCAAACCGGCATCAAAAAGCGCTTGTGGGTAGGCCATGTTGGCCGAGAGAAACAGATCGTAGGGTGCGCCATTTCGGATCTGGGCAGCGAGCTTGCCGCTGCCGCTGACAGTAGTCTGCACCTGTGTATCGGGGTGGCGGGACCGAAAGGCTTTGACCAGTTCAGGCATGGCATAGCTGACGTTGGCCGCGAGGGCGACACGGAGGGTACCGGCCTCAGCAAAAAGGCTTAGGAGTATGGGAAGAATGAGCAGCTTTTTCATGGGGAAATTATAGCGTTATATACTTTAAGATATAACGGTTGTATCCCGTGGAGTGTTGTGTCCTCACAACACCCTACGCAAAACCTATGAGACCGTTATTTGCACGATGTTTCGCCCGTTGCCGATTGGGATAACCGTTTATTGTGATCACACCGCCAACAACATATTGGCCGGATCGATGTGGAGCCAGACCGCCTCTCCTGCTTCCCACATGCCGCCCGGTGTGGCAATGATCTCCGTGTCGGGGTCGAGGGTGATGTGGATCTCCTCGCCGTCACATTGGCGGATCTTGCCTTTCAGGAGATTGGTAGGGATGGGATCGGGTCGGGTATTGTGGAGGATGACCCAGGCGGGTTTGAAGAGGATCGTTACGCGGCTGCCGGCATGCAGTGCCAGATCGTGTAGACTGCGCGATGTGATCCGGACAACAAATGCAACAGCAGCATCAGGGAGGGCGCAAGTGATATACGCATGGCCCCCCTCCGCTTTGATGGCGATAACGGTCGCAG
>CAYSQV010000068.1:1509-7028 GCA_964433295.1 uncultured Nitratifractor sp.
CGTGCGGAGGTACGTACGGGAGCCTTGGCCGTAAAGGCACGCAGCGTCTCGAAATCATCCGCATAGGTTCCCAGCGTCGCAAAAAACGCTGCCTGCGCCTCCTCGATCCGGCGGAAAATCGCCACGATCTCCCGGCCACGTTCTGTCAATGTCGTACCCCCACCGCCCCGACCGCCAGTAGCACGTTCAACAATGGGAACATCGCTCATCCGGTTCATCTCGTCGACCGCTTCCCAGGCGGCCTTGTAGCTCATTTTCATCGCTTTGGCCGCCTTGGAGATGGAGCCGGTCTCCTCGATCCGACTGAGCAACTCGATCCGTCCCCGACTAAAATGCGCCTCATCGCTCCCACCCAGCCAAAGATTGCTGCCCAGTTTCATCCGTGTTCCTCATAATGCAGCTGCAGACCGTCGCTGGTCATCACGAACCCGCTGATGGTGATCTGTCCGCTGTGGACCATCTCGTGATGCTTTTTGCACAGCGGGATGAGATTGTGGCGGTGGTTTTTGTGGAAGTGGCCGATGTTGCCGTCCCCGTCGGCCAGATGCTGCGGAGCGATGTGGTGCACCTCATCAACCGGCGCGTCGCACAGCGCGCAGCGGGCGATCAGGAGATCTTTGTGGTATTTGCTGCGCTTCTTTTTGCGCAGGCTCTTGAGCTCACTGCCGCCCGTGGTGAGCTCATCGCGGATCGCATGGGCCCGCTTGAGAAAGGTCTCATCCATGTGGAGACTGCGGGCGAACTCCAGACCATAAAGCGAATCCCCCATGCCTATTTTCAGTTTGCGGTCATAGATGAGCCGATCACTGGCCGTATCGTAACGGACCCCCAGATGGAGGAGAATGAGCCGCTCCAGATCTCGCACTGCCGCGACATCACTGAGCTGATGGAGGTGGCTGGCGAAGATGTACCGGGCCCCCAGCTCGTCCAGACGCAGGATCGCGCTGCTGACGATCGAAAGCGCCGAGAGGGTCTCGGTGCCTTGACTGATCTCGTCGCCGAGCACCAGAGAGTGTTCATCCGCCCGGGCAAAGATGTTCTTCAGCTCCAGCATCTCGACGCTGAAGGTGCTCAGCCCCTTGTAAAGGTTGTCCCGACTGACAATGCGGGTAAAGAGCTTCCGGTAGATCCCCAGCCGCAGCTCCACCGCCGGGACAAAAAAGCCCGCCTGCGCCAGCACCACCGAGAGACCGACGCTCTTCATCAGGGAGGATTTGCCGCTGGAGTTGATCCCGTACAACAACACTCCGCGTACCTCTTTTGCTCCACTGGCATCGAGCATGATGTGGTCGTGTGACGTGTTGGTCGGCTCGCCCAGATAGACATCATTGGGGATGAAGATACCGTGCTTTTCGTTCGCTTCGATGATGGGATGGCGCAGGGCGATCGCCTCATAGATGTTCTCCTCGACCAGCAAAGGGCGGGAAAGATTCATGATACGGGCGGAGACGGCATTGCTCACCGCCACATCAATATCGGCGATGAATCCCACCAGCCGATCCATCAGCAGCGAAAAACGTTTCTCGATCTGCGCCAGCGCTTCGGTGTAGCGCTCTTTGACAAGCGCGACGAGTTTAACCTGGTCCGATTCGACCCGCTTGGTCACCTCCTCAAAGAGCGGACCGTGGATCTTGACGACGCTTTTGAGAATCTTGAAGCGAAAATCACGCAAAAAGTAGTGCTCGTCCTCGAGCGTGACATAGCTCTCCTGCAGAAGCGGCTCGATCTGGTTGAAACGGTTCTTCGTCAGGGTCAGATGATACCCCTCGCTCTCCATGTAGGCTATCTGCACCACCGCACTGTTGGCACTGCTGATGAGCCGGTCCCGCTCAAACAGCCGCTCGATATGCTCTGCCACTCCCTCGATACGGCGCAGGGCCTTCCGCTGGGATGCGATCAGTTCGTCCAACGCCGGATAGACCCCTTCTCGGAAAATGTTTTCACTGATCTGATCGATCCGAAACCGCGCGCATACTTCCAGATCGAAACTCTGCTCCAGCATCGCAGCAAACTCCCGCCCCTGGGAGGCCAACTCCGCATCGACCGCAATCCCGGCCTCTTCACACAGCCCGAACAGCCCTTCGATCCCCTCCATCGACATCGCCACATAGGTCACCTCCACCGGATGGAGGCGACGCAGCTTGATCCGCCGGGCCAGCCGCTCCAGATCGTAGATCTGTTTGAGCTGGGTGGCGAATTTGTCGCTCAGCGGCGCCACCCGTTCGCTCAGATCGTACCGCTCTTCGAGTATTTTGCGATCGGTGATGGGGTTGAGGAGCCGCTCTTTAAGCAGCCGCTTGCCAAAAGCGGTATTGGTGCGATCGATCAGCTCCAGCAGGGTCACCTCCGACGGATCCCGGCTGATCACCCCCAGCTGCTCCAGGGCGTTGTTGCCCAGATAGAGGTAGCGGGTGCTCCCCAGGAACTGCGGGCGGTTCATCTTTTCGATCAGGCTCTCATCGTGCTCGATGATAAAATCGATCAGGATCGCCAGCGACTCGGTGGCCAGCGGGTAGCGCTCGAGATCGAGGTATTCGATGGGGCTGAGGAAGGAGCGGATCTCAAAAACCCGCGCGAACAGCTCGTTCTGGTAGGTGATGCGGGGATGCTGTTCGTTGAAGCTGTGGGGGAGGCTCTTGATCTCGAGATAGTGCAGGAGCCACTCCGAATCGATCTCGCGATTGGCCAGCGTGACGATCACCTCGGAGGTGTGGTAGCTCTGCAAAAGATTGAACAGCTCATCGAGCGCGAAAGTGCGGTCATCACGGGTGGAGTGGATCTCGTTGGTGATCGTTTTGCCGGTGGTCACGTCGATGGCGGCATAGCCCACCGAATAGATCCCCCGGTTCTCGTCAACCAGCAGAGAGACGATGTTGTTCTCCCGCGCGTCGTTCTGGTACTCGAAATTGGTGCCCGGTGAGATGATATTGCCAATGTAGCGCTTGACTTTGGGGGGGACCCCTTTCTGGCGGACGAGGATCACGGTGTACTTGCGACTCTGGACCAGCCGGGCAAGGTAGCGTTCGAGGCTGATGGTGGGCACGCCGGCCATCAGGGGGTTGGCGACGGAGTTTTCAAGGATGGTCTTGTTCTTGCGCGTCAGCTGGATGTTGAGGAACTCGGCGATCTCCTTGGCCTTGCCGATCTTGAGCGCGTCGTTGTTGACCTCATAGACCTCAAAGAAGTTGCCCACCTCGATAAAGATCAGCGCATCGGGCCCATACCGCTCCTCATAATAACGCTGAAGCTCAAAATAGATCTCGGTGAGCAGTTTGCCCTTCTGATTGAGTATGGCGTTGGCCTGGTCCAAACGTTCCCCCGTATTGTTTGGGAGATTTTAGCACAAATCTCCCATTAACGGACTTGGGTATCCTCTCTCTGTACGAGGGGATCGGTTTTCTTGTTTTAAGGTGTAATGCTGATGGTTCCTGGTATCTCAAGATTTTTGGCGATCGGAGGAACGTAGCTGCCGGCACGTGCATGACAGTAGTTACAATTTCCGTACTCTTTCCCTTTTGCATGCATGCCTGAGTTGACCACGGTTCCGTTTTCATCCAAAACTTTAGCCCGGAAACTTCCTTTGATCTTTTGGACCGGCAGACTGAAGTTCTCCCCTTTTCCTTTGGCGATCCTGGCCATTACCGTCGAACCATCTTCAAATTTCAACTGCATTTTGTAGCCATAGGCAGATCTTTTTCCACTGGTATCGGTATAGATCTTCCCGCCGGCGAAACTGTGGCAGATCATACAATGGCGCCCATGGCAGTGATCTCTGCCCGAATGGATATCCTCTCCGGGATCGACATTGGTAAGCTGTTTGAGGCTTTCCTCTTTGAGCAGGTTCATGTAGAACGCATCGACATGGTAGTTCAGATGTTCGCATAGTTATAGAAAAGGTATCCATCGATCTTGTCCCCGTATTTTGGGAACGTTACGGAGAGAAGTTTTCGATCTCCAATATCCAGCGGTGCGTCATTGGGCCCCATCTGCGGGGTGATCAGTACGATTGTATCGGCATCATCATCGTGTGCGACCAGATACTGTTTGACCCCGAGATAATTCACCTTGGTGTATCCGGCATCCGACAGA
The DNA here is from genome assembly GCA_964433295.1 of uncultured Nitratifractor sp. Lineage (GTDB taxonomy): Bacteria > Campylobacterota > Campylobacteria > Campylobacterales > Sulfurovaceae > S017-3. Next base: position 5,599 of record CAYSQV010000068.1, read on the forward strand.
TGGACTGCCGAACTGTTCTGCTGAGGTGCAGGCTTCTTCCCTTCTACCCGGGTCATGGGAACAACATAAGCTTTGCCTCCCGAGACATAACTCAACGTCTCAACATGCATATCGGTGTAAGCCATCGAGTCTGCATCGAACGTTCCAACCTGAGTCTCCAGGGCTGCATAACGCACATCACTTGTATCATCATTCTTGACCGAGATTTTTCCTATCTCCTCCGATCCTATCACTCGGGTATTGGCCAGTGTCCCCATTGATTTGGGATCGACTTCCCCAAAAAACAAGTAGTTCCCCGTTCCGGTTTGTTTACTTAAAGTATGAATTTTATTTGGCGTTTCCTCCCTGTCTTCTGGGGCATCTATATTGCTGTCGCTTCCGCCGCATCCCGTCAGGATCGATATGGCTGTAGCAGCAGAGAGTACGATAGATAGTGTACGTTTCATGGTGTTTTCTCCTTGTTGTGTGGGTAAGTGTCAACAGAAAAACCATGAAGATTACAACAAAATTATTGATCGATTTTTGTTATAATAAACATGGCATCCCGCGATGCCGCGATACTCCATCCAACGTTTGGCGACTGATGATGGAGTATCCCCCTGTCTCCTCCGATAAGAGTGGCAGAGAGAATCGTACCATTTGTGTGTTACAGGTGTGTTAATTTTTAAGAATTTACCCAATATTTTTCATTAAGTTTAATTTGAGAATAGAAGTATGATAGTATCAAGCGGGTGTGGATGGCCGGGAGAGGGGGACTTGTTACATAGCCATTGTGTCAAATTATATCATGACTTACCAAAAGACATCAAAATACCGTTTAATGGGATATATTGAGCTATTTTGATATATTATCCTTTTCTCAAATAATATCATAATTTATCATTTTTCTTCATTTGGTGTGGGGAATATGTGGGGAAGATTTTGGTATACTATCCTTGTTCAAGGAGGCACACAATGGCAAAGCGTTTTAAGACCCGTTTCCAAAATGTAATCTATCTCGAGACCACCACAAACGGAAAGGCCGACAGAGTTTATTATATCCGATACAGGGAAAACGGGAAGGTCAGAGAAGTGAAAATCGGAAAATACAGTGAAGGCATTCGAGAAAATTATTGTCACCAAAAATTACTTCAAGCTGTCAACGCCATTCGGCTTGGAGAGCAGCCGCCCATTATCGAGTCTACACGTAAAAAAAAGATCGTGACTTTCGATGAGATCGTAGCAAAGTATTTTCAGACAAAAGAACTGCACAACCGCACCAATGAACAAAGTAAAAACAAGTATAACAGCCAGCTTCGTCCCTATATCGGTTCCAAAAATATTTACAAAATCACCAAGAATGATATTATGGAGATCCAGTTCGATATGGCCAAAACCCGAGCACCAAAGACGGTTAATCAGTATATACAATTTATACGAGCTGTCTATAA
>CAYSQV010000069.1:0-6976 GCA_964433295.1 uncultured Nitratifractor sp.
ACGTGCTACGTGCTATGTGCTACGAAGAGGTCGATCTTACTTTCGTAACACGTAACACGTAACACATAACACGCTCAAGGCGCAATGAACATGGAGCATTATGACGTGATCGTGATCGGCGGTGGCCATGCGGGGATCGAAGCCTCACTGGCTTCAGCCCGGATGGGGGTACGTACCTTACTCATCACCATGCTGGTCGAGCAGATCGGAGCCGCCAGCTGCAATCCGGCTATTGGAGGTCTGGCCAAAGGACATCTGGTCAAAGAGGTCGATGCGCTCGGGGGTGAAATGGGACGGATCACCGATGCGACGGGATTGCAGTTTCGGCTGCTCAACTCATCCAAAGGCCCGGCTGTACGCGGTTCGCGAGCGCAGATTGACATGGATCGCTATCGGATCGTTGCACGGGAGGTGATCCTGAATACCCCTCATCTTGATGTCAGGCAGGAGATCGTTACCGGACTGGAAATGGAAGAGGGGAGTGTGGCCGGCGTGGTGACCCAGCTGGGCAATATCTACAAAGGCTCCCGGGTCATCATCACTGCCGGGACTTTCCTGGGCGGCAAGGTCCATATCGGTCAGCAGCAGCACGCCGCTGGACGGCAAGGGGAGTTTGCTTCAATTGAATTGGCCGATTACCTGCGCGGTCTTGGACTGGAGATCGGTCGCCTCAAGACCGGCACCTGCGCCCGAATTGCCGGGGACAGTATCGATTTTTCGGTCATGGAAGAGCAAGGCGGTGATGCCGATCCGATCCCTTTTTCTTTTCGTACCGACCGGGAGAGTTTCGCTCCTGATCAGATGCCGTGCCACGTCACCTATACCAATGAAACCACCCATGAAATCATCGAAAACAACTTCCACCGGGCACCGCTGTTCAGTGGACAGATCGAGGGGGTCGGACCGCGCTATTGCCCCAGTATCGAGGACAAGATTGACCGCTTTCGGGATCGTCCCCGTCACCAGATTTTTGTCGAACCTCAGACCCGCGAAGCGACCGAATACTATCTCAACGGCATGAGTACTTCTCTGCCGACCGATGTGCAGCTGGCGATGATCCGTTCCGTCAAAGGATTGGAAAAAGCCCGGATCGTTCGATACGGCTATGCGATCGAGTACGACTACATCCAGCCGACCGAGCTGACCCATACGCTGGAGACCAAGCGCATCCCCGGTCTCTACTGGGCCGGACAGGTCAACGGCACGACGGGGTATGAGGAGGCGGCGGCTCAGGGATTGATGGCCGGGATCAACGCCGCACTCTCCGTGCAGGGTAAAGCCCCTTTCATCCTCGGGCGTGATGAGGCCTACATCGGGGTATTGATCGATGATCTGGTCACCAAGGGGACCCAGGAGCCCTATCGGATGCTTACCTCGCGCGCGGAGTACCGCCTGCTGCTTCGGGAGGACAACGCCGATCTGCGGTTGAGCCATTATGGCAAGGAATTGGGGCTTTTGGATCCATCCGTCGCCGAACGTGTTGCCGCCAAAAAAGCTGCCATCGACGAAGCGATGAGATGGCTGCGCGGGCACCATGCCACCCCCACCAAAGATTTTCTGGTACAGCTCGAGGCGATCGGTCACGAGAAGATCACCGACAAGACCGCCTGGATCGACATCCTGGGACGGGGGGACTGGACATCGGAACAGTTGGTGACGATTTTGCCTCCGTTTGCCCGGTACGGTACGGCCTTACTGGAGCAGGTACTTATTGAGTCCAAGTACCACCGTTACATCGAAAAACAGCAGTCGAGCATCGATCGGATGCACGAGAGGATGCGGGTGAAAATACCGGAGGCGTTTGACTATACCAAAGTGCAGGGGCTGAGCAATGAGATCGTCGAAAAACTCCAAAAAGCTACGCCGCCGACCCTCCAGAGCGCTTCACGCATCAGTGGGATCACCCCGGCAGCACTGGAGATTCTCCATGTTTACATTCAATTATCCCAAAAAGAAAAAACCAGTTCTTCTTCTTAATAAAAGGGGAGAACCAGAGGGCGAAATCGGGTCGGGTTGTTATGCAAATAATTTGTTTGGCTAATGTCTGTGTTGATATTGTAACTTTTTTTCACAAATTCGATCAAAAATCTCATAAAAAGTTTTTCCATGATGCACATCAATGCTGTTTAAATAAAATCGTCCTATAATATTGCGTTTAAAACTCTAACAAAGGAAGACTTATGAGCGAACGAAGAGATTTCTTCGGCAAGGCTCTGGGGGCGTTTGCCGGTCTGGGGGCACTCGGTGCTCTCTATGCCGCCAAACGCACCTGGGACAAACTGCCGAGCGTTGAAGCAGGTGGTTTCACAACCATCGATCTGAGTACAGCCCAGGAGAATGTACTCAATACAGAATCGTGGAGAGGCAAGCCTATCTTTATCATCAAGATGCCCAAAGATGCCAAACCAAGCTCGGCACCCAATGGCAACATGGACAACGCTTATGAAGACAAGCGCCTCATCCAGGTAGGGGAGGACAAATTCATGGTGGTAATTGGTCTGTGTACGCACCTGGGTTGTATCCCGGCCTACTTCGGTGAGGATCACAAATTCATCTGTGCCTGTCACGGAGGACAGTTCAACGCAGCAGGCGAAGTGCTCAAAGGGCCACCGCCCAGTCCGCTTGTCATCCCTCCGTTCAAGCTTGACGGCACCAAGATCGTACTGGGCGAAGAAGGACCTGAGTACAAGAAAATGAAAGCCGACGGCATCACAGCATAAGGGGAAACAATGGCACATTTTGACAAAGCATTCCCATTTAGCAACAAATGGATGGATCAGCGGCTCGCGGTCAATACCCTGCAGAAAGTTCTTTCTACCGAGTATTGGATTCCTAAAAACATCAACTTCCTCTGGGCAATGGGGATGATCCTGGCGGCCACATTCGGGCTGTTGCTCATCAGTGGAATTTTCCTCCTGATGTACTACATTCCCGATACCGGCAAAGCGTTCGACGCGGTCAACTATACCATCATGAGTGAAGTGGGATTTGGATGGCTCTGGCGCCATATCCACGGTGTGGGCGCTTCTTTGGTGTTCCTCATTATCTACATTCATATGTTCACCGGTATCTATTACGGCTCATACAAAAAAGGACGGGAACTGATCTGGCTCAGCGGTATGCTGTTGTTTGTCAGCTTCTCCGCCGAGGCTTTCTCTGGCTACATGCTTCCCTGGGGACAGATGAGTTACTGGGCGGGGATGGTCATCACCGACATCTTCTCTCTGGGCTCCCTGCACCTGACAGGCCTTGTCGAGTGGATCCGTGGAGACTATGTCCCCGGTCAGGCATTCCTCGGTCGATTCTTTATGCTGCATGTACTCTTGATGCCGCTGATCATCATCGCGTTGATCGTACTGCACTTCGGGACACTGCGCATTCCGCATGTCAACAACCAGGACGGTGAAGAGATCGACTTCGAAGAGTCGGCAGCACTGTGGAAGGCGGGTCGTCGCAAAGAGGCCAAAATCATCCCCTTCAACCCTGTCTTCCTTAGCAAAGATGTGTTTATCATGGGGATCTATTTTATCCTCTTTTTCTATCTGGTGTTCTACCACTTCGAATTCGCAATGGATCCGGTCAACTTCGATCCTGCCGACGGGCTGAAGACCCCCGCGCACATCTATCCGGAGTGGTATTTCCTCTGGAGCTACGAAGTGCTCCGGGGCTTCTCCAACAAAGATGTTGGTTTGATGGCCTTCGGTTTTGCCCAGGTGATCTTTATGTTGCTGCCGTTCCTTGATCGCAGTCCCAATGTGGCGCCGGCCAATCGTCGTCGGCCGTTTAGATGCTGGTTCTGGCTGCTGCTTATTGATATGGTGGCGTTGACGGTTCTGGGCAAGTTGCCTCCTGTAGGTATCTATACCACACTGGGTACGATCGCGGCGATCACGTTCATCGCATTGTGGGTGATCCTGCCGTTCATCACCATGAAAGAAAAACTCGTAGGAGGTAAAAAATAATGAAAGAGTTGAAAATATTAGCTGTTGTAGCGTTTTTCACGCTGGTTACCTACTACGGAGTTGAGCCGTATGCGCATCATCAAATGCACAAAAAGGTCGATGCCAACGGCAAAGAGATCGTCTATAAACACAACGGTTTTACATATCCTGATCTGAAAATGCCTGCCGGCATCAAGGGAAATGCCCAAAACGGCAAGGCTCTTTCGGCTGCATGTGTCGGCTGCCACTCTATTAAATCTCAGAATATGCCTGCACCCATGGATGCACTGGCTTCTGCCGGGGCTTATGGCGTCAATCCGCCTGATCTGAGTGATGCTGGCGCAATCTATGATGAGGCGTTTTTGTTTCACCTCATGAAAAATCCGGCGCATGCACTCAAAGTCGAGCACAAATTTGATCCTGCCAAAGGAAAAATGCACCCGATGCCTCCCATGGCTGCAGACGATCAGAGTGCTGCCGATCTGGTAGCATATTTCAAATCAATCGCACCCAAAACCGAAGAGATCAAGCCCAAAGAGGCCTTTGTCTCTGCCTGTGGACGCTGTCACGCCAACCGCTACGGCAAATGGACACAGATTGGCGATGTACCCAAGACCAAAACCAACATCGTCACCCACCAGGATCCCGAGCTGATGCAGTTCAATCTTAAGGTTGCAGAGTATCAAGACAAGCTTGCCAAATACATGGGCAAACTGCCTCCGGATCTGAGCATCATCATTCGCGCACGCAGCGAGCACTTCATGGAGAATTTCATCGAGGATCCCCAGTCGGAGTTGCCCGGTACGGCGATGCCGCGTGTCGGTCTGAACAAAGAGGGTTTTGAAAAGGTTATTGCCTACCTCGAAGAGACCGGTGATCCCAGCAAGCCCAAGCGTCAGGCAGTCGGCCCGTGGGTACTTGGGTTCTTCTTTATCTTTACGCTGCTGGCATATCTGTGGAAAAAGTCCCAGTGGAAAGATCTTCACTGATCTTTCGCAGAACTTCACTGCATCTTTGATCGATCGGCCTCGTGCCGCTCGGTCACGTACTTTTTGTACGCTCCCTCCCTCTACTCACACCCATCGGCCAAATTTAGAGTTTCTGTTCCACGATTTCTTTACACACATTTGGCTATACTTAGAACATCAAACAAAAGGCATGAAATGAAAACGACACTTTTTGCATTTGTCATGATGGCGGTCTGGCCGATGAGTATGTTGGGGGCCCTTTCCCCATCGATGTATGCCAAAGCGCAGAAGCGCAGTCCGGAAGTGATGGTGATCAAAGTGGGGAAAGTGACCCGCTATCGCTATACGCGGAATCGGCTCTATGTCAAGGCGCGCGTCCGGGTGCTTCGTGTTGATCGTGCTTCGCGGCGCATACGTCCGGGGCGATGGATCACGATCCGGTATCGGACGACACTGCGTACCCGCAGAGGTGCGTTTGGTGCTGCGGCGATACCGGTGCTAAGACGCGGGCAGGTCTATCGCGCCTTTTTGCGGCGCATACGCTATAGCCGCTACTATGCGCCCAGTGCCGGTGCCCGCAGTTTTGTGCCACTGAACAGCCGGCGAAAGGTGCACAGATGAAAATACGGTTGAGATGGGCGGCTGTCGCTGGGATTGTGGGGGCGTTTTTGCCGCTGGAGGCAGCTCCTGTCGGGGTGGACATAGCTCAAAATGTCGCGCGTAACTGGATGCACCAGCGTACCGGGAAGGTGTATGTCCTTGATACCACTTCCCGGCAAACTTTGGGTCGAGCCGTATCCGACGACAAAACACCGACATACCGTATCATCAAACTCAAGCCTCAGGGCTGGGTGATCGTCGCCGGAGATGACCGGGTCGACCCCGTTCTGGCCTACGGAGAATCCAAGATCGATCTTGGTGCACTGCCTCCGGCCATGCGGGACTGGATGCAAAATGTTGACAAGGTTTTGACAAAACATCTGGCTGCGAAGCCCTCACCAAAGTTTGCTGCTTCGACCCATACGATCCTCTCCAAATGGGCACGCCTCAATCAGGCGGATCGCTCCCTGGCTGCCAGCACCGCTTCTGACAAACTCGGCGCGACATCCAACAACATCCAGCCATTGCTGTGGCTGGGGGGTGTCCGTGAGGAGGACGGGATCCGTTGGAGCCAGGAAGAATATTACAATGCACGTTGTCCAAAAGATGCCAACAGTTCTCTCGAGAACAATCGGACCCTTGTAGGATGTGTCGCAACAGCCATGGGGCAGGTGATGCGATATTACGCCTCTATCGGTGAGCCGATGACGGGGAGAGGTTCTTTTGGTTATGAGCACAGTATCAAAGAGGGCTTTCAGCATGATTACGGCTGGTTGTCGGCCGATTTTGGCTCGACATCGTATGATTGGGACAATATGCCCAACCGACTCGATGAAAACTCCAGTGATGAGTCGATTGAAGCAGTTGCGACGCTTTTGTATCACCTGGGGATATCGGTGCGAATGGATTATGGCTTTGGGTTCGACAAAAAAGGAAGAGCGGTTGATGCGGGATCCCAATCGTATTATCACGATCCGGAGAATAGTCCGGCAGCTGATACAGCAATGCGGCAGTATTTTGGTTTCAGTCAAGCTGTCTGGAAGAGCAAAGACGGATGCTATACCGATGCCAAATGGGAGACCATGCTTAAGGACTCGATTGAAAAGAAACATCCCATCCTGTACGGCGGACTGCTTCCGGGCGGCTACAATGGCGGTCATGCGTTTGTCCTGGACGGCTATTTGGGCAGCCTTTTTCATGTCAACTGGGGATGGAACGGAGAGGGGAACGGCTATTTTCCACTCAACATTCTCGAATACAAGAACCAGGGCGATTACAGTTGCTGTCCCCAGGCGATTTTCCCCAAGGGGATTTTTAGTGATGATGCCTGCGACATGAGTGAGGGGGGATTTCAAGGGGATAATGACGGGTATGATGGTGCAGGGATAGCTTTTTGGCTTACGGTTTTGCCAGCTTTGTTTGGTATTTTAGCTCTGTATCGACGTCAACAGCAGATGTTTGTCGAAG
>CAYSQV010000070.1:0-6828 GCA_964433295.1 uncultured Nitratifractor sp.
AAAGGAAAGAGGAGCGTCAAAGCGCCGCGGCTGCAGCCTGGCCGTCCCGGATGGCATCCTGGGCTTTGCCCACTGTTTTGGTATCGCCGGCACAGACGACAGGGAGATGCCCCTCGAGTGCGGTTTTGAGCGGGTGGTGGCTCTGCATGCCGGTGGCGATCACGATGTGATCCACCTCTGTGATCTCCCGCTCCTCTGCTCCGGTGATTCGGACACGGCTGCCCCGGATCTCCGTGACCTTGCATCCGGTGAGGATGGTGACGGGGTGGGAGGCAAGTTTTTTGAGGGTGAGGGTGCGTTCGATCATCTCCATTCCTCTGGCGATCTCATCGAGCATCTCGACGATGGTGATCCGGTTGTCCTGATCGACCAGTTTGCTGGCGATCTCGATCCCGATCATCCCCCCGCCGACGATCAGAACGTGCTGCCCGGTGAGGGAAGGATCCTCGAGCGACTCTGCCCATGAAAAATCCTTCAGCCCCTCGATCGGCGGGACGAAGGGGCGCGAACCGGTCGCCAGGATGGCCGCGTCGTAGTGTCCGATGATCGCCTCGGCGGTCGCCTCCTGTTGCAGGTGGGTAACACGGCTGGCGCGGAGCCGCTCTTTGTAGTAGGTGACGATCTTTGCCAAATTGCTTTTTCCCGGAGGGAGAGAGGCCAGTGTAAACTGCCCTCCGAGCACCTGGGGTTCATAGAGATCGACTTGTGCCCCTCTGGCCTCCAGGGTCAGTGCGGCTTCCATCCCGGCCAGGCCGCCTCCGATCACGGCGTACCGCTTCGTATCGGAGAGAGGTTGTTGTGCGGGCGGGGTGTCGCTGACGTGGGGGTTGACGACGCAGCCAAGCCCCTTGCCGGACTTGACCCCGCCCAGACACCCGTCCGCGCAGGCCATGCAGGGGCGGATCGGATCGGGGATCTTTCCGGTGAGTTTGCCGACGAAGTCCGGATCGGCGACCAGTGCGCGACCGACGGCGATGTAGTCTGCCTGTGCGGAGTCGAGGGCGCGGAGATCCTCTCTGGCATTGACCTGCCCTACGGCGATCACGGGGAGGGAGGTGTGGTGTCTGATCCGGGCAGCCCACTCCCAGGTCTTGCCCTTGGGGATGAACATGTGCTGGAAATACCAGGGCGGGGTGCTGCAGACCGAACCGGCCGAGACGTGCACCGCGGCGGCACCCTGCTCCTCGAGGAGCTTGACCAGAGTGATGCTCTCCTCCAGTGTGATTCCGCCTGGGATCATCTCCTGGGCACTGAGGCGCACGATGATAGGGAGAGAGGTTGCTTTGCGCAGCGCTTCCAGCACGCGCAGAGGGAACCGGATACGGTTCGCAAACGATCCGCCGTAGGCGTCGGTGCGGGTGTTGACCGCCGGGGAGAGGAATTGCGCCAGCAGGTAGCCGTGCCCCATCTGAAGTTCAAGGATATCGATCCCGGCACGCTGGGCTCTGCGTGCCGCATCGGCGAAGAGGGCGCATACCTGTGTCATCTCCTCTTCGGTCATGGCCCGGGGGGTTGCGCCGCCGTTTTCGCAGGGGGAATCGGTGCTGGAGATCCAGTCGTTGCCGGGGATGCCTGGGTTGGCCATCCGTCCGGGATGGTTGAGGTGGGCAATGACCTGGGCACCTGCGGCGTGGATCGTGTCGGTCAGTTCTGTAAGCCCTTCGGTCTTGTCGTCGCGGTCAATCCCCAGTTGTGTCGGGATCTCCCGGAGGTTGCTGTGGAGATAGAGCGGCTCCAGGATGACCGCGGCAACGTGTGCGCTTCGCTGACGGTAAAACCGGATGTGTCGATCATTGACTCGGCCATCCTTGTGCGCATATCCAAGTTTGACCGCCGCCATGATGAATCGGTTTTTGAGTTGCAGCACGAGGTCAGGCCCCCAGTCCTTTGAGTACGTAGAAGATAATGGCCGAGAGCACCGCGGCGATGGGGACAGTGACGACCCAGGCGGTGATGATCTTTTTGATCATGCCCCGCTTGATGTAGTTTTCGCGCAGTTTTTTCTTGAGTTTTTTGACCACTTTTTTCTGCGCTTTCTGTGCGTTTATAAGCTCCAGTTTTCGAGCAGCATCGCTGTCGGGGCATGCGGCAAGATCGGCCTTGATGGCGTTGTAGCGTTCTACTTCGAGGTAGAGGGCGTTTTGACGCTCCTTCATCTTCCGGCTGTCCATCCATTCGCGCAGGAACCCGACCCCAAAGACCGCACCCACCGCGATGTGGGTCGAGGAGACCGGCAGTCCCAGTTGCGAAGCGATGATGACGGTGATGGCTGCAGCAAGCATGATCGAAAAGGCCCGCATGGGATCGAGCTCGGTGATCTCGGAGCCGACAGTGCGGATAAGGCGGGGGCCAAAGAGGGCCAGCCCCACGGCAATCCCCAGGCCGCCTGTCGCCATGACCCAGAGGGGAATGGCGGCTTTTTGGGAGATGGCCAGATGGGTCAGTGCATCGTTGACCGCGGCCAGCGGTCCGATGGCATTGGCCACATCGTTGGCTCCGTGGGCGAAGCTGAGCATTGCCGCTGAGAAGACCAGCGGCACAGCAAAGAGCAGGTTGATCGCCTCACGGGTGTTTTCCATCCCTTCGATTTTGCGGGCGATGGAGGGGCGCAGCCAAAGATAGGAGACCCCTCCGCCGATAAGCCCAAGAAGTGCGGCGATGCTGAAAGGGGCTTTTTGGGTCTGAGGGAGGAAGCTCAGAGCGGCAGCCAGGTCTTTCCAGACATGCTTGAGTCCTTTGATCGTGAGGTAGGTGACAAAAGCAGCGGTCATAATGGCTACAAGGATTGGGACGACTCTTTTGGCTGCGGTGCGCATGTCCTCTTTGTGGAGGATGTTTTTTTTGATCGTGTAGAGGAAGCCGGCGGCGATCACCCCGCCCAAAACCGGTGAGATGACCCAGGAGGCGACGATTTTGCCCATGGTCCCCCATGCTACGATCCCAAATCCTCCGGCAGCGATCCCGGCGCCGACTACCCCGCCGACGATCGAGTGGGTGGTGGAAACAGGCGCTTTGAGCCAGGTGGCGAGATTGAGCCACAGGGCCGCGGCCAGCAATGCCGCAGCCATCGCATAAACGAAGATCATCGGATCGTTGCCAAAGGCACTGGGGGCGATGATTCCCTTTTTGATGGTCCCCACGACATCGCCGCCGGCGATGAGAGCACCACCGGCCTCGAAGATCGCGGCGATCATAATGGCCCCCGTCATCGAGAGTGCGCCCGAGCCCACCGCCGGACCGACGTTGTTGGCGACATCGTTGGCGCCGATGTTCATTGCCATGTAGGCTCCAAAAACCGCCGCCATGATCAAGAATCCGCCATGTGCTACGCCGGAGACGATCGTACTGGCATAATAGGCCACCGCTACGGCAAATGCCGCACCTATGGCTGTTTTGAACAGGTTGTACATGTGAGTATCCTCTTGGTTTCAGATTGATACCAAAAGTATAACACACTCTGCATCAGAAGGCTCCGGGGTGATTACAAACTGTAACCGTTTACGGTTTGTGCCCCTTGTTTGGCAATACGAATCCGAAAGTCGATCCTTTGCCCGGGGTACTGCTGATCTCGAGGCGGGTATGGTGGAGGCGGAGGATGTATTCGACGATGTAGAGGCCCACGCCCAGAGAGTTGTCCCACGACTGGGTGTCGGCGCGGAAGAATCGCCGGGTGACTTTGTCAAGCTCTTCGGCGGCGATACCGATACCGCGATCGATGACACGGAATGTGTTTTCCCGGAGGATCACGTTGATCGTCTCTTCGGAGTATTTCAGGGCGTTGTCGAGCAGGTTGGTGATCACCTGGGCGAACATGATCCGATCGGCTGTGACGGGTGTCGGCTGCAGGTTTGTCATCAGGGTACGCTCGGGATATTTCTGGCGGAGATTCTCGGCGATCTCTTCGGTCAGAGCGGCCAGATCAAAAGACTCTTTTCGGGGTTGGAGCGTATGGCTCTCCAATTTGATCGCCAGAGAAAGGCGATCGATCATGGCGGAGATCCGTTCGCTGTTGGCGATCACTTTTTCGAGGAATTTGTCGCGAAGTTCTGGAGGGAGGTTCGGGTCGTCATGGATGGTCTGGGCGTAGCCGATGATGGCGGCGACGGGGTTTTTGAACTCATGACTGATCGCGGAGATGATCTCGCTCTGCTGACGGGTGAGGCGCTTGAGTTTCTTGGTATATTTGGATTTTTGCCGGTTGCGTTTTTTGAGCTTTTTGCTGACCCGCTCCGCCTCTTCTTCCTGCGCGCGCTGCATCCGGTAGATGATCCAGGCGGAGGCGCCGAATACAACCGCAAGGATTCCGGCAGCGCCAAAGGAGACCCCGATCGCGGCACCCCCAAGGGCAATGCCCCAAAGAGCGAACAGCCCCCACCAGCCTGAATGTCTGCTGCTTAGCACAGTCGGTATCCTACGCCCCGTATCGGCTCGATGTAGTTGCGGGAGCGATCCGGGTCGATCTTGGCCAACAGCCGGTTGATGGTGACATTGACGGTTTTGTCCTGCGCCAAGACCCCTTCGCCCCATACGCCGTCGAGCAGTTGGTCGCGGCTGAGGGCGATGCCGGGATTTTGGAGGAAGAAGTGCAGCAGATCAAACTCCAGGCGGCTCAGTTCGACGGCCATACCATCGATTGCAGCCGTATGACGATCGAGGTCGAGACGGATCTCCCGATGGATAAGCACCCCCCTTTGACTGCTGCGGGTGCGGCGCAGTATGGCACCGACACGCAGCAGAAGTTCGTTCATGTTGAAGGGCTTGGTGAGGTAGTCGTCCGCCCCCCGGTCAAATCCCTCTTCGATCTCATGCGCCTGATCTTTGGCGCTGACGAAGATCACCGGGGTTTCGTACCCGTCCTGCCGCAGCTGCGCGACGAATTCGCTCCCTTCAATTCCGGGGAGGTTGCGATCGACGATGAGCAGATCGACCGCCTCTTCATCCAGCAACTGTCGGGCGTGTCTGGCCGAGAGGAGGCCGGTCACCTGATACCCGGCTTTGCTCAGATGATACTCCTCCAGTTCCAACAGGTCGGTTTCGTCTTCGATGAGGACAATGTGGACATCTTGCATCAGCCATCCTGAAAAGGTTTTCTGTGGGTAATTGTACTCAATCCCTTCCCCAAAACAGATAAAAATAGTTGGACAAAAAGGCTTCACAAAATAGTTGATGGGTTTTGGGAAGAATGAACAGCAAAACAATTATCAGGATATTGTGCACACTGGCAAAGAGAAGAGAATCAGTCTTGGAGAATCTCCTGCAGATAGCGGGCGACTCCCTCTTCATCATTGGTGTGCGGTAGCACCACATCCGCCAGGGCTTTGAGCTCCGGCACGGCGTTGGCCACTGCGACTTTTCGTCCGGTCATCTCAAACAGGCCGATGTCGTTGTGGTGGTCGCCAAAGACCGTCGTGTGCGCCCGGTCGATCCCTTCGAGCTCTTCGAGCCGGGCCAGCGCGTGGGCTTTGTCCCCTTCGGGGTGGAGAACAGTGAGAAACCAGCAGTCGATGTAGGGATCGGCGGAGCGTTTGACCTCGATGGTATCCCCGAGCGCTTTTTTGAGTTCTGTCTCGATCATGGCGGTGGTGGCTTCATCCTGCATGTAGACGATTTTGAGATGCTGCGACTGGGCGACGGGAGGCTGAGTGGTGAAGCTGCGGCGGGCGATCTGCATGCTGGCGATGAGCTGCTGCTGATAGCGGTTGGGTTCTGGGGGATAGTAGAACCGCTCCCTGCCATCGGTTTCCAGCGCGACGATCAGCGGCCACTCCCCTGCCACACGGTGGGCGATCTCGAGTATTTCGGCCCCCAGAGCCCGATCGAGAGTCGCCGCATGGAGGATCGTTCCATCCGGTGCGGCGATGAGGGTGCCATCCAGGAGGATCATCGGCTCACGCAGATCCAGACTCCCCAGCAGTTCACGGATACCGGTGTAGCTGCGTGCCGTGGCGATGCTGAGGTGCTCGCCCCGGGCAACCGCATCGTTCCAGACGGTGCGGGTGAATTCACCGATACTCAGATCGGTCCGAAGCAGGGTCTTGTCGAGATCGCTCAGATAGAGCATCAGATGACCATCTCGACATCGTCATGATCGGCAAAGGCCTTGAAGAGCGCGTCCCGCTCCTCCTGGTGCTCGACGGTACAGCTGGCATTGTAGGTATGGAATTTTCCGGTCTTGGAGCTGTTGCCGAGATGGCACAGATGTTCCCGCTCTCCCATCACCTCCTTGATCGCTTTGAGCAGGGCTTCTTTGTCACGGCCGATGATCTTGAATCCCCACTGGGTTGGGTAATCTATCTGGGGTTTTTTATCTGTCTTGTCGTCTAAAATCACCGCTGTTTCCTCCGCTTTTTCTTTCGAGTTGAATGTTGCGTATCACCATCCCTTTGTCGATCGCTTTGAGCATGTCGTAGATGGTGAGCAGCCCGACGCTCACACCGGTGAGAGCCTCCATCTCTACACCGGTACGCCCTTTGAGTTTGGCGGTGACGGTGAGTTTGAATCCCGGCAGATCGGGGAGCTCCTCGATGTCGGTCTTGACGGAAGTGAGCATCAACGGATGGCACATCGGGATGAGATCGGGGGTGCGTTTGGCACCGCTGATCGCGGCGATGACGGCAGTCTGGAGGACCGGCCCTTTTTTGGCGGTGTTGGCGACGACCGCTTCGTAGGCAGCCGGTGTCACTTCGATGATGCCGCTGGCTGTGGCGATCCGTTCGGTGATATCCTTGTCGCCGACATCGACCATTTTGGGTTTGTTTTGGTCGTCAAGATGGGTGAGATTCACAGTGTTTCCTTGTTTGGGTTGTGGTATTTTACCAGCATCGAAGT
>CAYSQV010000071.1:0-1456 GCA_964433295.1 uncultured Nitratifractor sp.
TGGTGTTGGATGCGGTAAAGCATTTTGAAGACGCCCACCCCGCAAGCATCGACGAAATCATCGCAATCGATGCGGAGGTGAGAAGATATGTAGATGGCAGATGGTTGATGGCTGATGGTTGATGATGGATGGTAATTGTACACATGGGAGAGATTATGTCAAGCTTAAAAAATAAAAGCTTTGCACAGCAAAGCATACCGAAACTATTCACTATTCACTATTCACTATTCACTCCAAAAATCTCCCAAGGAGATCTTTGATGATCCTCTCCATCGAATCGAGCTGCGATGATACCGCGCTGGCGATCACCCGCATTGCCGATCACACGCTCCTGCACCACACCAAGCTTTCACAGGAGATCGCGCATGCCGAATACGGTGGAGTGGTGCCTGAACTGGCCAGCCGGTTACACGCTGCCGCCCTGCCCCGCCTCCTGGAGAGTGCCCGTCTCTGGCTAAACGAGCTCAAGGCTGTTGCTATCACCACTCAGCCCGGACTGGCGGTGACCCTCAATGAGGGGTTGATGATGGCCAAGACCCTCGCAGCATTCCAGCAGATACCCCTCATCCCCGTTCACCATCTCAAAGGACATATCTATTCGCTTTTTATCGACAAACCCACACGCTTTCCCCTGCTTGTGATCCTGATCTCCGGCGGCCACACGATGGTGATCCGTGCCAGAGCGATTGATGACATGGAGATACTGGCTACGAGCATGGATGACAGTGTAGGTGAAGCCTTTGATAAAACCGCCAAGATGATGGGACTGGGATACCCCGGCGGACCGATCATTGAAGCATTGGCACGCGAAGGGGACGAAGAGCGGTTTGATCTGCCAGTACCCCTGCGCAATTCCCCCCGGATCGCTTTTTCGCTCTCTGGCCTCAAAAACGCCGTGCGTCTTGTGATCGAAAAGCTCGGGGGAGCCGAAGCGATGCAGGAGCAGGACCGCCGGGATCTGTCCGCGTCTTTTCAGCGGGCTGTCCGCCTCCACCTCATCCAAAAGACCCGTAAACTCCTCCTCAACGATCCGATTGCCGATGTCGCCCTCGTCGGCGGAGCCAGCGCCAATCTCTACCTGCGCAACGCATTCCAAGCGCTGTGTACGCAACAGAACAAAACCCTCCACGTCGCTCCACTGGAGTACTGCCCTGACAATGCCGCCATGATCGGGCGCTACGGGATCGATGCGCTCCGGCACAGTCTGACCGAAGACCCCCATACCGTCACCATCATCCCCAACCGCAAACTCCAGCAGGGCAGCCAGCTGTAGAAGGGAACACGTGCACATCTCCTCATTTCCAACGCAACACATAGTTCCATTCAACCGTTCATCCAGTCATAACACGTAACACATAGCACATAACACTCCCTTCCCAAAGCCCTTTTTCGATAAAATATATACCAAAATAATCCATATATCGGAGTACACACATGGCAGAATACGGCGCTGGCA
>CAYSQV010000071.1:1466-6793 GCA_964433295.1 uncultured Nitratifractor sp.
AGGGCTCGAAGCGGTACGGAAACGCCCCGGAATGTACATCGGGGACACCTCGGTCAAAGGGCTGCACCATCTCGTTTATGAAGTGGTCGACAACTCCATCGACGAAGCGATGGCGGGCTACTGCGACACCATCAAGGTCACACTGACCAAAGAGGGCTCCGCCATCATTGAGGACAACGGTCGGGGTATCCCCGTAGCCGAACACCCTACCGAGAAAATATCGGCCGCGACCGTCGTACTGACCGTGCTGCATGCGGGCGGAAAATTTGACAAAGACACCTACAAGGTCTCCGGCGGTCTGCACGGCGTTGGCGTCTCGGTCGTCAACGCCCTGGCCAAACGCCTCAACCTCACGGTCATGCGTGACGGAGCGATCCATGAGCAGTCTTTCGAGCAAGGGATCCCGACCGCACCCCTGGAGATCACCGGGAAAAGCCGCAAAAAAGGGACACGTATCGAATTTTGGCCCGATCCGGAGATCTTCAAAGAAGGGGTGAACTTCCAAAAAGAGATCCTCACCAAACGCTTCAAAGAACTGGCCTATCTCAACCCCCGCATCAAGATCGAGTTTCATGATGAGCGCGACGGTACCAAAGAGACCTTCCACTTTGAGGGGGGTCTTAAGCAGTTCGTTGAAGACATGAATACCCGTGAGCCTCTGAGCGAAGCACAGTTTTTTCAGGGGGCAGCCGATGACATTGAAATGGACATCGCTATCATGTACTGCGATGCCGACAGCGACAAGGTGGTCACCTTTGTCAACAACATCAAAACTCCCGATGGCGGTACGCATGAGGCGGGCTTCAGGGCAGGCCTGACACGTTCGCTCTCAAGCTACATCTCCAAAAACGCCAATGCCAAAGAGAAAAACATCAAGATCACCGGTGACGATGCCCGCGAAGGGCTTGTGGCGGTCATCTCTGTCCGTGTCCCGGAGCCCCAGTTTGAAGGCCAGACCAAAGGAAAACTGGGCTCAAGCTATGTCCGTCCGCTCGTGCAGCGGTTTTTCACCGAGAAATTCAACAAATACCTCGAAGAAAACCCCATTGAGGCCAAAGCGATCATGGCGCACGTCATCCTCGCCGCCAAGGGACGCGATGCCGCAAAGAGAGCCAAGGATCTTGTCAAGCGCAAAGACTCCATGGGCGTAGGCACACTGCCTGGCAAGCTGGCCGACTGCCAAAGCCGGGATCCTGAGATCAGTGAACTCTACCTTGTCGAGGGCGACTCGGCAGGCGGCTCGGCCAAGCAGGGTCGTGACCGTGTTTTCCAGGCCATACTTCCGCTCAAGGGGAAGATCCTCAACGTCGAAAAAGCCCGATTGGAAAAAATCCTCAAATCCGACGAGATCAAAAACATGATCACCGCTCTGGGGTGCGGGATCGGCGATGAATTCGATGAGGAAAAACTGCGCTACCACAAGATCATCATCATGACCGATGCCGATGTCGACGGCAGCCACATCCAGACGCTGCTGATGACCTTCTTCTTCCGCTTTCTGCGCCCCATCATCGAAAAAGGATACCTCTATCTCGCTCAACCCCCGCTCTATCGCTACAAAAAAGGGAAAAGCGAAACCTACCTCAAAGACGACAAAGCCCTCAACGATTTCCTCATCGAAAACGGCATCAGCGCCATCGAAAGTGAGACCATGGGTCAGGCCGACCTTGTGGATCTGTTTAAACTGGTCGCCTACTACCGCATGACCCTCAAAGAGATTGAAAAACGTTTCGCACTGCCGGAGATCATCCGCTACATGATCGAAAACCCCGATATTATCGGCACCACCAACAAAAAACTTGCCGCCACCATCAAAAAGCAGATCAAAGCCCTGGGTTACAATATCCTTACCGAAACCATCACCGATGAAAAGATCCACCTCTTTGTACAGACCAACGACGGACTCGAGGAGCTCATCGTCGACGAGGTGCTCTTCACCAACCCCCACTACAATGAGGCGATCCATATCTACCACAAGATCCAGGAACACATCACCGAAGAGTTCGCCGACCGGGATCTGCTCGCACTCTTCAATGAGGTCGAAACCAACGCCAAAAAAGGCGCGTACATCCAGCGCTACAAAGGCCTGGGAGAGATGAATCCTGAGCAGCTCTGGGAGACCACGATGACACCTGAGAACCGCCGACTGCTGCAGGTAACCATCCATGACTTCGATGAAGCCAGCGATACCTTTACCCTCTTTATGGGCGATGAGGTGGAGCCCCGCCGCGCCTACATCGAAACCCATGCCAAAGATGTCAAACACCTGGATGTCTGATGCTGATCTCTGAACAGGAAGAGCGGGGCAGGAAATTCAAACTCGCCCTGCGTGCCGGACTGCCGGTACTGATCCTGATCGGTCTGGTGGTCTATGGAACCTTTTTTCAGGGCGAACAGATCCATTTTGGACTGCGGGAATCTCTGTTGACAGCTGCCCTGGTATTTGTCACCACCTATTTCATCTACTTTCTCCTCGAAGAGGACAGCCAAAAAACCCTGATCGATCAAACAACCCGCAGTTACAATTTTCCGGCTTTCCTCCGTTACTACTCCCGGGAAAAGCCCCAATCCCTTGCGTTGATCCTCCTTAACAACCTCGCCACTATCAATGAAAACTTCGGCCATGAACAGATCGACAGCATGTTGCGGTCACTGGTCTTTCAGCTCGATGCAACCCTGCGGGCGCACCACCTTCCCCGGACCATCATCGGGCGACGGCACGGCGCGGAATTCCTGATCGGAGCCGATGCCACCGAAACAGCGCTCAAAGAGGCAATCAAGGCTTTTGTCGAGGAACACGCTTCGATCCAGGGGGTCGAGCTCGATTACCGCTTCACCGTGACTGCGCAACCTCAGGGGGAGATCGCCAGGGCCATCGCCCATCTCCACGACCAGGTCACCGTCCCCGACGATGCCTGCGTCGCCGAAAGCCCTGCCGAGACCTCCCCTCCGCCGACCCGGGACAACAATGCCGATGACCTTGAACAGGGCATCATGGAGGCCATCGACGCCCAGCGCGTTGTGTTTACACTTCGTCCCCTGCTCGATACCCGCGCCCAAAAGGTCGATACATACGAAATCGCTGTCAAACTCAAACTCAGCGACGGCACCGAACTGCTGCCGCGGGTCTATCTGCCCATCGTCAACCGTCTGGGATTTGGACGCGATTATGACCGTGCCATTCTCAGACACGCGATCGAACTGCTCTCCCTGAGCGATCCCTCGATCGCTTTTAGCTTCAACCTTTCCCCTTTCTCGCTTCGTGACAAAGATTTCCAGACACAAGCCTTTAAAATGATCGCTTCAGCCGATATTGAACCTTCGCGTCTCATCATCGAGCTCTATGAACGCAAAACCCACCACAACCTCGAAGGATACCTCAAAACACTGGGGACCTTCCGTGCGCAGGGGGTACGGATCTGCATCGACAACTTCGGCTCATCCAATGCCTCCATGGAATATATGCGTCACTTCAAATTCGACATGGTACAGTTCGATCGGGAATACGTCGCCCGTCTCGACGACCAAAACAGCCATGCGATGCTCCAGTCGCTTGTCGACATGTCTCAGAGCCTCGGCATCACAACCGTAGCCAAGTGGGTCGACAAAGAGGCCCAAAAACAAAAACTCATTGCTATGGGTGTCGATTACCTCCAGGGGTTCGGCATCGCCAAGCCCCTCTCCGAAGAACAATTGATCGCGCACTACAACTAAAAAGGAGCCCCACATGAAATACGGCGAAAAAGAGATCAAAGACTTTGACATCACCCGGGAAGAACACTACTGGCCCAACGACAACGAAAACCCTTATACAATCGAGATCGAACTGCCCGAATTTATGTGCCGGTGTCCCCGATCCGGCTACCCCGATTTTGCCACATTCCGGCTCGCATACAGCCCCGACAAAACAGTCATTGAACTCAAAGCGATCAAACTCTATATCAATACGTTCATCGATCGATACATCTCCCATGAAAACAGTGCCAACGAAGTCTTCCATACCCTCTATCAGCGCCTCAACCCCCGTTGGATGCGTCTGGAGGCTGATTTTAAACCCCGAGGAAATGTCCATACCGTCATCACCATCGACAGCCGTGACTTCTAACCCTCCCGCAATACCGCCGACAAATCCCCTGCCCGCACCATGGGCAGCACGACTGGAAACAAAAGACCCGCCCAACCCAATTATATGACAATTTGACCCATTTTCATCCCCTCTTCTTTCGTTACGCTACCATCGCATAAACAAGAAACAGGGAGTGACCATGACCATCCATTTTAACAACATCATGCAACGACTGGAACACATCCTCCGCACCAAAAGCGGTAAGGCAAAAATATTGAACAAGGAGATTGCCGGCGAACTCGGTCTGACACCTGATTATTACGCCGTGATCAAAAAAAGGGGCAAAGTTCCCTACCTTTCACTGGCACTCTTCGCCCAGAGAGAAAACATCAATCTCAACTGGTTGCTTCTGGGCTCCCCCCCGGAGAGGATCTGCCCCGAGACAAAAATGGGCGCTTGACCAAAAAATCTCAGCGTGCTATAATAACTCACACCAATTTCAAAAGGAGCATAACATGGGAGCACGCGACGAAAAGATCGCCAAATACATCGACGAAAACAAAAAGCTTGGGCTGGGCCTGAGTGAAGATCTGATTACCAAAGTCACTGTAGGCCTGGGTCCCTCCATTCACAAAAAGGACTCTGAGACAGTCTCCTGCTCACAGGAGAGCGAGCTTGAGACCGTAAAGAAAAACTTCATCGCCAAAAAACTGGGCGTAAACGATGCGACCAAGCAGGACGCAGCTATCAAAAAAGCCTGTGAAAAAATGGGCAGCTCCAACCGAAACAAATATCGAGCTCTCTTTTATGCTCTGATCGCCAAAGATCTCGGCAAAGAAAACGTGTACGCATAACAATATTCCACCACGGTGGACAAAAAAAGGGCAGAAACGGATTCTGCCCCCACAATCCCCTCCCCTCATTCCATATCCGAACTCAAGAGTACACGGCATAGATCATTATCACCATAATATCGTCAAGAGCAAAGCAGACAAAAATCGAAAAGGAAAAGGGAGTTTCAGGTTTGATTAGTACGAGTTAAATGGTTGATATTTTTGGTGAGTTGTATTCAGGTTTCTCACAGAGAGTGCAAGATAAAGAAGCTTAAAGTCGTTTCCCAAGTTGCGCTTAGTTTTCGTAAGATGTGCTCGAAAGGGTGAGGTGGAGAGAGGGAGCATACATGCCTGTATATAACCAGACGCAAAATTGTTATATTGAGAACTTTTTCTTTTGTGATATTTTGCGGTAGTTTGTTGTAAAT
>CAYSQV010000072.1:0-6776 GCA_964433295.1 uncultured Nitratifractor sp.
CGATCTGAGTGGGTTGCTCGGTGTCGACCGCGATGCGCAGCGGATCATCCAACAATGCCGAGGCCAGGCGCTCGATCGACTCCGGAAAGGTCGCAGAGAAGAGCAGTGTTTGACGCGCGCCCCGCATCTGACGGACAATCTTTTCAATATCCACCCCAAAGCCCATATCGAGCATTCGATCCGCCTCATCCAGCACCAGACGTTTGATCGAACGCAAATCGAGTGTCCCCTTGCCCAGGTGATCCATCAGCCGCCCCGGAGTCCCGATGACAATCTGCACCCCTTTGACGATGGAGTCGGCCTGCCCCCGCAGCGGGACACCGCCATAGAGGGTGACGATCTTGAGGTTGGAGCGGTACGCTGCGAGGGAGCGCAGCTGCGTCGCGATCTGCTCAGCCAGTTCCCGTGTCGGGGTGATGATGAGTGTCTCGGGTTCGCGCACACCGGTATCGGCTGCGACCACGCATGGCAATCCAAAAGCGAGTGTCTTGCCCGATCCGGTCTTGGATTGCGCCACCACATCCCTGCCAGCCAGTATCGGAGGGATCGCTTCGGACTGGATGGGGGTCATGGTCGTGTATCCAAGTGTATTCAGACGTTCAATGAGTATCTTGGGTAGAGAGTATACGGAGGAAAATGGAGTCATAAACAGCTCTTTTTGATGGCATTATAGCGGAAGATTTTCCCCTCACCCCCCACACAGCAACCTTACGCTAAAATATCGCCCAAATCAAAGGGTCATCCCGATGCCGCTTTGAACTCATTTGTTTAAAGGACTTCTCCCATGTCACACACTTCCGAAGATTGCCGTACAGCCTACATCACTACCCCCATCTACTACGTCAACGATGTCGCCCACATCGGACACGCCTACACCACCGTCATCGCCGATGCGTTGGCGATCTATTCACGAATGGTGGGGCACGATACGTTTTTCCTCACCGGCACGGACGAACACGGCCAAAAGATCGAGCAGGCCGCCAAAGCGCGCGGCAAGAGTACCCAGGAGTATGCTGACGAAATCTCCGGGCGGTTTCGCAAGCTTTGGGATGAATTTGACATCAGCTATGACAAATTTATCCGCACCACCGATGAAGAGCACAAAAGAGGCGTGCAAGTCGCTTTCCAAAAGATGTTTGACAAGGGAGATATCTATAAAGATGTCTATAAGGGCAACTACTGCATCTCCTGTGAGACCTTTTTCACCGAAACCCAGCTGGTCGATGGCGAGTTTTGCCCCGAATGTGGCAAGCCGACCCATGTCGTGGAGGAGGAGAGCTACTTTTTCCGCCTGAGTGACTATCAGGAGAAGCTGCTGAAATGGTATCGCGACAACCCCGAGTGCATCCTCCCAAAATCCAAGCGCAACGAGGTAATCCGCTTCGTCGAAAGCGGACTGGAAGACCTCTCGGTGACCCGCACCAGCTTCGACTGGGGCGTGAAGCTACCCGAAAAGATGAACGACCCCAAACATGTCATGTACGTCTGGCTGGATGCCCTGATGAATTACCTGACTGCCCTGGGATACGGTACCGATGAGAAGCTTATGAAATACTGGCCGGCGCGCGTCCACCTGATCGGCAAGGATATTCTGCGCTTTCACGCCATCTACTGGCCTGCCTTTTTGATGAGTCTTGATATGCCGCTGCCCAAGCACATCGCCGCACACGGCTGGTGGACCAGAAATGGTGAAAAGATGTCCAAATCCAAAGGCAATGTCGTCAACCCCAAAGAGGTGGCGGATGCGTATGGACTGGAAAATTTCCGCTATTTCATGCTGCGCGAAGTGCCGTTTGGCGGAGACGGGGACTTCAGCCAGCGCGCCCTCATGGATCGAATCAACTCCGATCTGGGCAACGATCTGGGCAACCTGCTCAACCGCCTCATCGGCATGAGCGGCAAATACTTCGACGGGAAGATCGACAGCGAACGGGTACGGGGGTTCTATCCTGATGAAATGACCGAAGTCGAAACTTCACTGGCCAAGCTTGAGCCGCTTCTGTTTGAGATGCAGATTCACCGCTATCTCGAGGAGCTCTGGCGCCCGCTGGCGATTGCCAACAAGGCGATCGACCGGTACAAACCGTGGGAGCTGATGAAAGCAGGCGAAGAGGACAAAGCGATGGCGCTCAACGGCCTCATTGCCAACATCCTTGCCCGCGTGGCCATCATGCTCCACCCCGTCATGCCCAAGACGACCGATACCATTGCTGCCGCGCTGGGCTTTGGGATCAATCAGGAGAGTTACGAAGCCTTCGTCAAGGAAGGGAAACTTCTTGGGAGCTTCACCATCACCAAAACCCCGCCCCTCTTCCCCCGGATTGAAGCCCCACTTCTCGAGGAGGCCAAAGCTCCCGAACCAGTCAAAACAGAGCAAAAGAGTACCGAAACCACCGAGGGAGTCGCGCTGATCTCCATCGATCAGTTCTTCCAGACCGAACTCAAGATCGGCACCATCGTCCAGGCCGAGGAGGTACCAAAAAGCAAAAAACTCCTCCTGCTCCAAGTCGATCTGGGCGAAGAGACCCCCCGCCAGATCGTCGCCGGGATCAAAGAGTGGTACTCCCCTGAGGATCTGATCGGCACCCAGGCCTGTGTCGTAGCCAACCTCAAACCCGCCAAGCTCATGGGTCTGCGCAGCGAGGGGATGCTGCTGGCTGCCAAAGATGAAGGCGGTCTGAGTCTGCTGCGCCCCGAAACACCCAAACAATCCGGCACCAAAGTCAGCTAAGTGACCATCGAAGACATCTGCAACCTCACCGAAGGCTCACTGCGCAACCGGCCTGCTGTCCAGGCGATCGAAGGGGCGACCACTTTCCCCTCCAAAGTCGATCCGGGCGATCTGTTTTTTGCTGTCCAGCCCGATGACATTCCCGCCGCTCTCACCCGCGGAGCCTACGCCATCGTGTACGAAGGAGAGATTCCCCTGACAGACGAAGAGGTGGCCTGGATCCGGGTGGAGAGTGTCGAAAAGGCCGCTTTTCGCCTTCTGCGCTATGTTCTGCTCAAAAAAGAGGCCGAATTTGCGCTGCTGCTGCCGCACGAGATGAGTTTTCTGCGCCAAATCCTCACCCACCGGGGCAACATCACGTTTTTGGCCGAGACCTGGTACAAAGCCTTTGAGCAGATCCTCAACGGCGAGGGGCATCTCTTTGTCAGTACCGATGCAATCCTCATGGAACAAATCAAACCCGACACACCCCGCCTCGAAAAAGAGGCCGAAGGGTATCCCGTCAGCGACACGCTGTTTCGCTCCACATTCCGTGTAGGAAAGTATGTCTATCAAGATCGGGAGATGGCACCGTTTCATTTGCCCTGTCTCCTGCGCACCGTCGCTTTTTGTGATGACCATGCCCTCCCCTATGCCATCGACAAGATCCGTTATACCCGTCATTTCCTCCCGGTATTTGTCAATGGGCGGTTTGAGGTGGTTGCCCGCGGTGCCAGCGACCGGGTGCTGATCTTCACCGACAACGTTGAGGACATCGTCAAAGCGCGCGAATACATCCGATTTTCCGCTACCTGGGTCAAGAGCATTGTCCTCACCCCGCCCAAAACAAAAGTCGAAAATGTCGAACGCCCCCACTGGTTCACCACTCCCGAAGAGGCCCATGCCATCCTCAAGCAGTTTCATTTCAACTACGCGTTTATCTACTCGCTGGACAAAGCGGTACTCAAAAGTTTTCGTCCTGCCGAGGGGGAACGGCTCTTCTAACCGCCATAATAGGCAAAATCAAAATACTCCCGGAGCGCTTCGCGTTCTACGACACGGTAGTGCTGCCCCTCTTTGACCAGCATGCCGTCATGACGGAGTTTTTTGAGGGTGCGGGAGAGGGATTCGGGCGGAGTATTGAGCATACCGGCAATCCGTGTCAACGGCGACGAGACAAAGAGGGTCTCGTGCTCATAGATCAGACGTGCCACCTTTTCGATCAGGGTCGAAGCGGCAGTGATGCAGGTGTAGCTTGTCAGCGCGCGGCTGCGCCGTGAAAGCGCAGCGATCAGGAGATTGGCCACTGCGATATCGGTATGCGCGTGACGGCAGAGGCGGTTGGCGTCGATCCGAAGCAGGCGCGAAGCGGTCTGCGCCTCACAGCTCTCTTTGTAGCGGGGGCGGTCCCCTTCGTCCACCGGCAATTCACCGAGCAGATCTCCATCGGCCGGATACGGAAGGGTGATCTCGTTCCCCTTCCCATCAAACCGGTAGATACGCACCTCCCCCTCCAGAAGAATAAAAATCGACCGGGAGGGCTCCATCTCCATGTAGATCAATGCACCGGGAGCATAGTCCACGACCGTCCCCAAAGTGCTGAGAACCGATTCTACTTCCCCGACCACGCTGATGCTCCTCTTTTTGTGTGAGTATATCCAAAAAGAGCTCCGGAAAAGATAACAAACGTTAGGCACCCATCTTATGCCAACCGACTACAACACCCCATGCGTTTTGCACAGACCCGCAACACCGCTGTTCTGCTGGCCGGGGATTTTTCACTGATCATCGGCGTGAAGGTCGCCCACAACGAGACCATCTGGATCATCGCCGGAGCCGGAGCGCTGCTGATGCTGCCGGGACGGAGGATCAGAGTATCGTTTCGATCCGCTCGGCCGGGCGGGCAATAACGGCTTTGTCCCCGTGGATGACAACCGGGCGCTCGATGAGTTTGGGATGCTCCGCCATCGCCGCAATCAATGCTGATGCATCGTGAACCTCTTTGAGATTCAACGTTTTGTAGATCGCCTCCTTCGTCCGCATCAGCTCCCGTGCCGGGATACCGAGCTTGCCCAGTACCGCGCGGATCTCCTCCGCCGAAGGGGGCGTATCCAGGTATTTGACAATGGAGAAATCAACCCCCTTCTCCTCAAGGTATTTGACCCCGGCACGCGACTTGCTGCAGCGGGGATTGTGCCAGACAACGATGGACATACGATCTCCTTTTTGGCGGGATTGTACCGAAAATTAGCCCAAAACTCCATCATGAAGCCGCACGATCGTTCCGTCCACCCCCATTACTGCATCCATGTCCCGTCCTTCATACTCGATATTACTCAGCAAATATCTCAAGGCATTGAGTCTTGCCCTCTTTTTGTCCACAGCATCAAGCTCGCACCATGGAGCCTCAGGCGTACCTGAGAGTCTAAACATCTTGTCTCTTAGCTCTACATATTTGTCATAGTGTTTATGCGACTCATAATCAAGCTTGGATAGTTTCCAGCTTTTGAGAGGGTCGTTCTCTCTGTCTTTGATCCTCTCTGCCTGTGTCTGCTTGTCAATATTGAGGTAGAATTTGAAAAACAGTATTCCGTCATCTACAAGCATCTTCTCCACCTGGTTGACCTGGGCATAAAATTCCTCATGCTGCTGCGGCGTACAAAAGCCAAACACCTGCTCGATCCCGGCTCGGTTGTACCAGCTTCGATCAAACATAACGATCTCTCCAGGGTTGGGCATTTTGGCCAGGTGGCGCTGGAAATACCACTGACCCTGCTCCACCTCGGTCGGTTTGGGCAGAGCCACGCTCCAGGTGTGTCGGGGGTTGAGGTAGGCGGAAAACGCTTTGATTGTCGAGCTCTTTCCCGCCGTATCCATCCCTTCAAAGATCATCAGCAGACGCTGATCGGTCTGGATGATCCACTTTTGGAGTTTGACCATCTCATACTGCAGACGGGTGAATTCACGGTTATAAAATTTCGTTTTGATTTTGCCGCTGGATTTGAAGATTTTTTCAGGCCGCGCCGTCTGTTCGGGCAGACGATCCGTGCGCACAAGTTTTTGGGTGAGCATACCGAACTCCTTGTAAGGATTGTTTGCTTATGGTACCCAAAAAAACCAAAGGCTTTTCCAACACTGTTATCTAAAAGCATCGGCATTGTGCCGATCATGCAAATCCTGACAGGCGACAAAGCCGGGAGGGATTTGGAAGAGATTTGAAAAAGATCTTTTTGATAGAGAAATTAAAGCGGCGATACCCCTCACGCGCTCTTTTGCAAAAAGAGTTTCATGAATGTCGCGATCGATTTTTTCATCTCATTGCGGTTGACGACCATGTCGATAAGTCCATGTTCGAGAAGAAACTCTGCCCGCTGGAACCCTTCAGGCAGATCAACACCGACGGTTTGCTTGATCACCCGCTGTCCGGCGAAACCGATAAGCGCACCCGGTTCGGCCATGATAATATCGCCGAGCATTGCGAACGATGCACTCACCCCACCCATGGTCGGATCGGTCAGGACCGAGACATAGGGCAGACCCGCTTCGGCGAGTTTCTGCAATGCTGCGGAGGTCTTGGACATCTGCAAGAGAGAGTAGGTACTCTCCTGCATCCGTGCTCCGCCGCTGGCCGAGACGATCACCACACCGGCACGCCGTTCGATGGCGCGGTTGACAGCACGAACGATCTTCTCCCCTTCAACCGATCCCAGGCTCCCGCCCATAAAAGCGAAATCAAACACCACCAGCTCGACCGGCTCCCCCTCCATTGTGCAGCTTCCGCTGACGACCGAAGAGGTTCGGCCGGTCTTTTTCTTGTTCTCATCGATCCGTTTTTTGTAGCTTTTCTTATCGACAAATTTCAGCGGATCGACCGGTACCAGCGTACCATCGTGCTCTTCAAAACTCTCCGGGTCTGCCAACAACGCGATCCGGGCATCCGCACCGATGCGAAAATGGTGTGCACACTTGGGGCAGACATGGCTGTGCACCTCCACCTCCTTGTAATACATCAGCGAGAGACAATCGGGGCATTTGACCCAATGTGCCGGGGCCTCGCCCTCATCCG
>CAYSQV010000073.1:0-6743 GCA_964433295.1 uncultured Nitratifractor sp.
AGACCAGATTGTACCGCAACGCCGAGAAAACACCCCGATCGATCATCGCCTCGATGTAGGTCATCGCCACCAGCAGGAAGAAAAATATCTGCGCGATTTCCACGATCAGGGTATGGACTTCCGTCTCGAGATGGTGCCCATCCAGCCCGTTGAGGGCGAAATAGATACCAATGAGCATGAAGATCCCCGTTCCGATGAAGAGCGCCGGTTTGGCCTTGTTGATATGGTACTTGTCTTCGGTGGCGATAAAATAGTAACCAATCAGGAAGATGATGAATGAGGCGATCCCCACCCAGGTCGTGGTCAGATGAAGTTGGTCGTGCATGGTGTCCTCTATCCTTCTATGTGGTGTGCGCCGAGCGAATCCCGGCGCGCCAATGCTGCTTCGACAATGGCACCGGCCGTATTGAGCCGCAATTCGAGCAATCGGCCGATCTTGCGGTTTTTGGTATCAAAAATAAAGTTACGGGCCTCATGCAACCCCTCCCGGGTACGAATGATGCCGGCATATTTCCACATGATCTGACGCAGTTTTTGCTTGAACGCTTTGTCATTGTCTTGGTGCAGCATGGTATCATAATCTTTATCAAAAGACGGCACTTTTGGATGATCGAAACAGCTATCCAGAATCGTCTGTGCCGCCCGGCGGGCAAAGACCAGCCCCTCCAGCAGCGAGTTGGAGGCCAGGCGGTTGGCCCCGTGCACCCCGGTGCGGGCCGCTTCCCCGACGACATAAAGCCCTTCGATCCCGGGTATCCGGGTATCCAGGTCACAGGCAATCCCGCCGTTGGCATAGTGAAACGCCGGGGAGATCGGCACCCGATCGTGCGGAAAATCGTACCCCAACGCCGCAAAGGTTCGGGTAATATTGGGAAATCGTTCTGCAAACCATTTTTTTTCAAACATCGAAAAGTCCAGGTAGGCTTCCTGGCCGGTTTTTCGATGGTAGTCAAAGATGCTGCGGGAGACAATATCCCGGCTGGCCAGCTCACCCCGTTTATCGTAATCAAAGAGAAAGCGCCGCCCCGTTTCATCCACCACATGTGCCCCTTCACCTCTCAGCGCTTCGGTCAGCAGCAGTTTACGGGCAAAAGGGGTCTTGACAAAGACCGTCGGGTGAAACTGCATCATCTCCATGTCGGCCAGTTCGATCCCCTTCTCGACACAGATACCGTGAATATCGGCACTGACGGTACGGGAGTTTGTGTTGTACTCATAGAGCGACCCGATCCCGCCGCTGGCGATCACCACGTGTTTGGCAAAGATTGTGGTGGGTTGGTAATTGACCATCGCCCGCACCCCGTAGCAGTGACCGTCCTCAATAAGCAAGTCGTATACCAGGGTATTGCGTTGGAGCATGTGGCGGTTTTGCACCATCATGAAGTAGTGCATATACCGCCCCGTCGCATCCCCGCCGGCATGGAGGATTCGGCTGGCCGAGTGGGCCCCCTCTTTGGTGTAGAGCAGCGCACCGCTTGCATCGGTGTCAAACACCATGCCGCGTGCCAGGATGTCGGGGGTCACCTCAAGCGATTCACGAGAGAGAATCTCGACGGCGGCTTCGAGGTTGTGATACGCACCCGCACGCATTGTATCCTCAATGTGTAGCGGCACGTCGGCCTCATTCAACGCAGTGACCATCCCCCCCTGCGCATAAAAGGTGTTGCACTCCCAGGGGATATCTTTGCACACAACCAGTACGTTCATCTCCTCGGGCAAATTCATGGCGGTATAAAGCCCGGCGATCCCGGCACCGATGATCAAAACGTCGACCTGTTTCACGCTGCTCCTTTTTGGGGACGAATTTTACCCAAGAGATGGTATGATATGGGTATGAAAACGACCCGTTCAATCCTCGATGCCCTCACCGGACTGCCCCATTTTCGCACACTCGAGCAGCACCGATGCTATCAGCAGTACCTGCGCCTGCTTCCTCCGCGATTTCAGGCGGCCATCGCGTTTGTCTATGTCCGCAGCGCCACGCTGCATGTCGCCCTGCGTCACCCGGGCTACAAAATGGAGCTCAATTATAATCAAGAACTGTTAAAAAGCCTATTAACGACTCTGATCGAGCACGATGCCGGATGTGCATCGCTCCATGCCGATTCAGTGGTGCTGTTTGTCAGCAAATACGCAGCACCGCCCGCATCCGATGCGGACGAAACCACGGTCCCCCGCTACCACGAACTGGCCGAAGGGATCTTTGAAGATCACACCTCCTCCCCCCAGCTGCAGACACAGTTCGCCCGTTTGCGCAGCGCCATCCGGGCCAATCGGCAACACGATGCTTGAGACGATCCGGACACTTCCGGACAGACCGGGGGTCTATCAGTACCTGGACGCGTCCGGACGGCTCCTCTATGTCGGCAAAGCCAAAAGCCTGCGACACCGGGTCAAAAGCTACTGGCGGTTTGCCCCCGAATTTCGCCCCAACCCTTCCCTCGGCCCCCGCCTCACCAAAATGCTCCGCGAAGCCGACCGCCTCGAATACATCCTCACTCCCACCGAAGCCGACGCGCTGATCCTGGAGAATGCTCTCATCAAGCAGCTCAAACCCCGTTACAACATCCTCCTGCGCGACGACAAAACCTACCCCTATATCTACCTGGACCGTTCCGAAGATTTCCCCCGTTTTGAACTCACCCGCAAGGTCGTCCAGGGGAAAAATATCCGCTATTGGGGTCCCTTCCCCAGCGGCGGGCGGGCACTGCTTGAGAGTCTGTATGATCTTTTTCCGCTTGTCCAGAAAAAAACCGGCCTCTCCGGGGGCAAAGCGTGCCTGTTCCATCAGATCGGCAAATGCCTCGCCCCCTGCGAAGGGCACATCACACCCCAGGACTACCACGCCATCGTCGAAGAGGCGGCGGGGATGATCCCTCACCGACGCGAGCTGATCGCACGGCTGACCGAGCGGATGGAGATGCTCGCCGAGCAGGAACGCTTCGAAGAGGCGGCCAGACTGCGAGACCGCATCCAGCAGATCGATGGACTCCAGACCCACTCCGACATCGACCTGGCCACTACCGATGATCTCGACATCTTCGCGATTGTCACCGATGCCCAGCGGGGTGTGGTCGTCCGGATGTTCCTGCGGCACGGACGGATCATCGCCGCCTCCCACTCATTTTTTGGCCATACGGAGCTCTTTGATCCTGCACTGGCCTACCGCCAGGCGCTGCTCGATTTTTACACCGGGGCGCTTCCGGTGACCCCCACCGCAATCCTGCTGGCTGACCCGGTCGCCGACGCGGAGCTGGCCGAAACTCTCTCGGTACGGCTGGGCAAACGGGTGCGGCTCCTCCACCCCCGGCGCGGCCCAAAAAAACGTCTCGTTGCACTCGCACATACCAATGCCCGCGAACTCCTGCGCCAACGCCCCGCCGCCACACCCATCGAGGAGGAGGTTGCCGGACTCTTTGCACTCCCCGACATCCCCTGGCGCGTCGAAATCTTCGACAATTCCCACCTCATGGGCGAAGCGACCGTCGGCGCCATGGTCGTCTGGGACCACGGCTCCTGGGACAAAAATGCCTACCGCCGCTACGCACTGAAGGAGCGGGATGAGTATGGCCAGATGCGCGAAATGCTGGCCCGTCGCATCGCCCGCTTTGGCGAAGAACCCCCTCCCGACCTGTGGCTGCTCGACGGTGGCGAGACACTTCGGCGGCTGGCTGAAACGCTTTTGGATGAAGCGGGCGTCAACCTCGCCGTCCTGGCCATCGCCAAGGAGAAGCGAGACGCCAAGGCCCACCGCGCCAAGGGGGGAGCTCACGACCGCGTCGCGTCCCCGGAAGGGCTGCACACCCTCCCCCCCGCAGACATACGCCTCCAGTGGCTCCAGCGCCTGCGGGACGAGGCACACCGCTTTGCCATCACCTACCACCAAAAAACCAAGCGCCGTCACGACACCCAAAGCGCCCTTCTCCAACAAAAGGGAATTGGCCCGGCCACGGTCAAAAAACTCCTCAATTATTTTGGGACTTTTGAAGCGGTCGCCCATGCCACCCAGGAGGAATTGCAATCCGTCATCGGCGAAAAACTGGCCGCAAAAGTGAAAAATGGGGACAAATAAAGCCCGATTGATATTAAAAAATGGAATTTTTAGGCACCTTTAACCAAAAAAATATTACTATTATTTGAAATCCTAAATCCCATACCACAACTCAAGGGGCTTTTAATGTTTTTTATTCTCAACAACGAGAAAGCGGTTCTCGCAGCGGACAAGGCATTTTTGGACAGCGTCAATGTCTCCAGCATTTATCTGCTTGCGGAGCGCTTCCGTTTGGGCGATATCCAACTGGATGAGACAGACCATGCATGCCGGTACGGAGAGCAGACCCACCGGTTTGCCCGTCGTGAACTGCAGACCACGGTCGGGGGAGCCTATCTCTACGAAATCGAAGAATCGGTGGTAGCTCCCGGACTTCCCATCTCGGGGGATACCTCCCCGGGTGAAGAGGATCTCCCCCCAATACCCGAGATCGAAGAGGAGACTCCGGACGAGGTGCTGGAGCCGGTCGCGCCCGAAGAGACAGCACCCGAGAAGGGCGACGATACCGTGCATGAGGACGAGGCACCTCTTGCAGCCCAGGCCGATACGTCTGCCGTCGAAACCGCCTCGGCTCCCCTCAGCGAAGAGGAGGATGAGCTGCTGGAACTGCTGGATCTTGGGGAAGAGGAGGTCTCCTCCTCGTCCCCGGTCCCCTCAGAGGAATCGGCCTCAGCTCCCCTCAGCAAAACGGAGCCTGACGATCAACCTGAGCCCCACAAAGAGACAGAGACCCTCCGGGACGATGCACCGGAAGAGGCCCCGGAAACTCCCCAAAGCACTGCCCCGGCGGCCGGGGCAGCTGTCGCCGCTGCCGGAGCCGCTTTTGTAGCACAGGAAACCCTCTCAAAAGAGGAAGCAATCTCCGAAGAGACCCCGGAGGATGTCCTCTCCCTCCTCGAAGAGGAGGAGAAAACACCCCTCTCTCAAACCGACGAAGAGATCTTTGAACTGCTGGATCTTGAAGAGCCGACTCCCGAACACCCCGAAACGAAACAACTCACCCCTTCCGATGAACCGCACACTCCGCTTGCTTCCGAAGAGGATGATGAGCCTGTTTCCCTCTCGGACGAGAGTGCAGCCATCGACGAAAGCCTCTCCCTGGATACCGAGGAGAGCCCGGCAGACGCACCCGAATCGTTCTCGCCCCAAACTCCTTTTGCCGATTACCACAACAATGCGGAGATCATTGGGATCAGTCACGGTGAGTACATCGGCTTTCTGCGGCAATTTACCGAGGAAGCGCTCGAAAACGAGGGGGCCTTGCGGGAGAAGGATCTTTTCCTCTCCCGTCAGAACATCACCTCGCTCAAAGATGCCTCTCAGCTCCTCCACCTCCCCAAAATCACCGAGATACTCACCGAGATCAACGATGCGCCCTCGGATGAGCGCCATGAACTGATCGATCACTTTTTCGGTATGATCGACCACATCCGGCACGATTTGGACACTACGCCCCCATCCCAGGCCCGGGAAGCTTCGGCTTCGTCGGAAAGCGCTCCTTCGGAGACCGTGCATCCGGCATCGGATACTCCGACAGACACTGCCCCGTCCGAAACGGTCCAGACCGTTCTGCGGGATACCCTGGAATCGGTAGAGCCGCTCCCCTTCGAGTTCAGCACCAAAATTGCCTCCGATGAGCTGGGGCTTCCCGAAGCACTGGTGCAGGAGTTTGTTTCGGATTTTGTCAAACAGGCCGAAGAAAACGTCGGTGTCTTTCAACAGGCCCAAAGCAACGGTGACATTGAAACCATCCAGAAAACCGCGCATCTTCTCAAAGGTGCCGCCAGCAATCTTCGTATCGATCCTTTGGCGGAGACGCTGGAGACACTGCAGCACAATGAGGACTTGACGCAGGTTCCCGATCTGCTCAAGCGCTTTCTCGGTCAACTCAAAGCACTGACCCATTTTGCCAATCCGATCAACGGCTAAAGGAGCTCCCATGAACCCGAACAGACTGAAAAACAGCCTCCTGTTTATCAACCTGCTTCTGCTGGTCGGTATCGCCTATTTTCTCTATCTTGCCTACCTGGACTATCTGGCCCAGACGCCGCCTCTGCCCGGGCACCTCTCTCCTCTGATCCAACTGGTTGTTTACGGCATTATGGCCATGCTGTCCCTGTTTATGATGGTACTGATCCCCAAAGCGTTCACCGAAAAACAAAACGGAAACATCGCAGAACTAAGAGCCATACTGAAAAAAGGGGCTGCCGCCGCCGAAGAATCGGGTGAATACAGCGACGAAGAGATCCGCACGCTGGAGAGTCTTGATCTCTCGACCCCGGGCGGCATCCGCTCGGCCTATGCTTTTCTCGATGATCTGATCGAATCGGCGCGTGAGGACAAACTCCGGGCCGTCGAATCGAGTGAAGCCAAGTCCCTCTTCCTGGCCAACATGTCCCATGAGATCCGTACACCGATGAACGGAATCATCGGATTTACCGAACTGCTCAAAAATACCGACGCAACCGACGAGCAAAAAGAGTTTATCAACATCATTGACAAAAGCTCCCAGAATCTTTTGGGCATTATCAACAACATTCTCGATCTCTCCAAGATCGAGAGCAACAAAGTGGACATCGAAGACATCCCCTTCGAGACCCATCATGAGTTCGAAACGGCTATTGAGACATTCGCGGCATCCGCTTCCGAAAAAAGGATCGATCTCAATTACAACATCGATCTGCTTATCAGC
>CAYSQV010000074.1:0-3388 GCA_964433295.1 uncultured Nitratifractor sp.
ACCGCAGCATCGCCAGCGTCAAAAAGGTCGCCCGCACTATCGCCGATCTGGCTGCCCATGAGCAGATCGAAAAAAGCGATCTGCTGGAGGCGCTGAGCTATCGGCGGAGGAAGTAGGGCATGGTTTTAATTGTGGCGAATTTGCCATAATTAAATCTGTGAAAAAATTCTCAATTTGACTTAAATAGCCTAAATAGCTATAATAGCCATAAATATAGAGGAGCTACTATGCAGACTGTAACAGCATCCGACATCAAGAAAAACTCTTCCATCCTCCAAAATGCGCTCAAAGATGACATGCTGGTAACCCGGCATGATCGGCCTTTTGTGGTCGTGGTGGATTATGAGCGGTACCGCGATCTCACCGCACCTGATTCGGCGCAGAGCCATGACAGCTGGATCGAGGAGGCGTTTGGAGTAATGGAGCCTACTGAGGCAGATGAAATGCTTCAGGAGATACAAGCCGCCCGTGTTAACAAAGAGATCAACCTGTGATCCTCGATACCGATACGATCAGCTACTATCTCCATGGCTCCGAACCTGTCAAGGCCAAAATGCTCCTCCATCAGCACGAACTGGCTTCGACAACGATCAACTACGCCGAGCTGCTCTTCGGACTGAAAAAACGGGACAACAAACGCTACCTCCCGATCGTTGAGCTGATTTTTGAGCACATCAGTGTGTATTCCTTTGACAAGCACGCTGCCGCGATCTTCTCCGAGCTCAAAGCCCGAGGTCAACGCTCCGGTACCATCGTCGCCGACATGGATCTGATGATCGCCAGCATCGCCATTGCTCAGGGCGAAACACTGATTAGCAACAATCTCAAGCATTTTTCGATGGTTGAGGGGCTGGAGGTGGAGAGCTGGGTGTAAAGGCACGATTCTCCCTCCTTAAATTTTCTTTGGATATACTTGAACACAACAATGTCTTGAGGAGTAGAGCAAGATGGAACAGAAACTGAAGCATCTCGAAATGATCCAGAATGTTATCGCACGGATGGCGCACAACTCTTTTTTGCTCAAGGGGTGGGCGGTGACGCTGGTGGGTGCGTTGTTCGCCCTCTCCCAAAAACAAATCGGCGGCGGTATCACGCTGATCGCGGTACTGCTCACGGCGATGTTCTGGGGGCTGGATGCATACTACCTGAGCAAGGAGCATCTGTTCCGGCTCCATTACGATGCGGTGCGAGCCAAAGAACCCGAGGAGATAGACTTCTCGATGACCCCGGCCAAGGCAGCTACCGAACGCACCGACATCATCGTCAAGCTCACATCACCGACACAGATGTATTTTTATGGAGTGTTGGTGATTATTATCTTTTTGTTTAATGCGTATGCGTAGGGGATGAGATAATGGGAAGTCCTTACAAACCTCAAATTTTTATAAGCTACAGTCATGAAGATGAAGTTTGCAAGGACAGATTAGAAAAAAAGCTGGATGTTCTTCAAAGACAAGGGAACTTTGATGTTTGGACAGATAGAGCCATAGGAGAAGGAGACAAATGGCTACCGGAGATTGAAGCCAAGCTCAACAGCTGTGATGTAGCCGTTCTGCTTATTAGCGACAACTTTTTGACTTCGGATTTTATCATGAAAAAAGAGGTCCCGCTATTTCTTGAGCGCAAAGAAAATCATGGGCTCAAGCTCTACCTACTAATCATTGATGATTGTCCATGGCAGAAAATCCCTTGGTTGTTCGAGTTGGCAGGCGCACTCAAAGACAATGTTCCTCTTCGGGAAGATAAGAAGCAAATCAATAAAAAACTGACTGATCTTGTCAACAGGATTGATGACTATTGTCAGTCTTGTCGTATCGAGAACAAAGAAGATGATAGCAAAGTCAAAAGGTTCAAAAAGCCCTTCAATGTTCCCTTCAGCTCCAAGCAGGAGGGTGCTATTGGTATAGAAGAAAAGCTTTTAGAGGTGGATGAAACACTTAGACAGACCAAAAAAACAGCGATTGGTCAAGTGGCCACATTCGAAGGCATTGGCGGATTGGGTAAAACACAATTGGTAGTGGAGTATGCCCATAGACACAAGGAAGCTTTTGATGGTGTTGTCTGGTTGACGATGGATCAAAATATTGATGAGCAGATTACCAGTTTGGCGGAGGAGGCTGGCTGGGTGGCGATAAACATGGACAAACAAGTCAAACTCGAGATGTCCTATGAAAAGTTCAGGGCACTGAAAAACACGTTGCTCATCTACGATAATGTCGAAAGCTACGCAGAAGTAAAACCCCATATCCCCAAAGCTACCAACAATTACATACTCATCACCAGCAGAAACATCATCAAAGGCTTCCCCTCTATACCACTGGAAGTACTAAACGAAGAGCTCTCACTCAAATTGCTGGAATCAGAATCCGATAGAGCCATCGCCAAGACAGAGTTGTCTTCTGCAAAAACACTGGTTAAAGAGTTGGATGGTCTGCCCTTGGCTCTTGAGATGGCAGGGGCCTTTGTGCGTGAATTCGATTTGAACTGGGATGATTATCTGAAGAATTTTTTGGACGAGGGGGTTTCCTTTTTAGATGAAAGTGAAATAGCGGGCTACACCAAGCACGAAAGCAATATCAGCAAAACACTCAATCTCAGCGAGGCATTCCTGAAACAAAATCCACTTTTGGAAGAAGTATTGGCGCTCATTGCCTGGGGTGCCCCTGAACCAATGGACAAAGAGCTCATAGCGCAGATGCTTGGGGTAAAACCGGCCAAGCTCATTGTCTCTCTCAATAAAGGCATCAAGCTCAGGCTAATCAAACAGGAAGATGAAAAATCAGAGAAATCTCTGTATACATTGCATCGCTTGGTCAAAGAGGTTTGGACAAAACAGAAAAAACTGGACGAGGAGTTTGTCAAAAAGGTATCCGAAAATCTCGCACTTTATCTGCACGAAATCAAAGATGAGTTTTTGAACCTGCCGATGCTGGAGATGGCATCGTTTCAGGCAAAAGCATGGGCAATGCATGTCGCTGATACAGACACTTCGGCACTGCTCTCCTGCTACGGTGTCTATCCGGACTATTATATGGGCAGATACAGCGAAGCACTGAGCATAGTCGAAGAGGCTTACGCCAATATCGACACAGACAAAGACAGCGAAGCGCATGCGGAGGTGCTTACATATAATGCTTCTCTGCTGGATTCTCTTGGTCAATCGGATAAAGCCTTGCCTCACTTCGAAGAGGCGCTGGAGATGCGCAGGCGGCTCTACGGAGAGAGTGACCATCCGGATGTGGCAAGCTCTTTGAACAACATGGGAGATGTTTTGGACTCCCTCGGTCAATCGGATAAAGCCTTGCCTCACTACAAAGAGGCGCTGGAGATGCGCAGGCGGCTCTACGGAGAGAGTGACCATCCGGATGTGGCAAGCTCTTTGAACAAC
>CAYSQV010000074.1:3488-6662 GCA_964433295.1 uncultured Nitratifractor sp.
ACAGGCGGCTCTACGGAGAGAGTGACCATCCGGATGTGGCAAGCTCTTTGAACAACATGGGAGATGTTTTGGACTCCCTCGGTCAATCGGATAAAGCCTTGCCTCACTACAAAGAGGCGCTGGAGATGAACAGGCGGCTCTACGGAGAGAGTGACCATCCGGATGTGGCAAGCTCTTTGAACAATGTAGGTGCTTTGTTGCGAGACAAGAAAAAGTGCAACGAAGCACACAAACTGCTCACAGAAGCCAAAGAGATGATGGGGCGGTTGGGGTATGACCCTGAGCTATTGCAAGCGATCAAAGGGAATCTGAAAGACCTTGAACGCAACATAAAAAAAGAGAGCAAAATGAAATTCAAGAATAAGGGGCGGTACTGCGTGGAGTGATGGGGTTTGCCGTATTTGGCGAATACGACCTACTTTTTTCCCTCTTGCGTCGCGATCGATACCCGTTCAAACCCTTGCCCTTTGAGATACCCGATCAAGCGAGAGAAATACCCAAACGGTGATTGCTTGTCCGTACGCAACAACAAGGTCTGGTTAGTATCAAGGGTGTTTAGTCGGGATTGGAGTTGGTCGAAAGCGACAAGGGTGTCGTTGTAATAGTAGCTGCCGTTGCTGTCTATAGTGATAATGACAGGTTCTTTTGCGATCTGGGCAGTGGAGTTGGCCTCAGACAGATTGACAGGGATGTTGCCCTGCTTGATAAAAGTAGCCGTAGCCAGCACGATCACCAGCAGCACCAGTACGATATCGACGAAGGGGACGATGTTGATCCGATCAAAGCGTTCGCGTCTCATGAAGCGGAAGTATCCTTGGGTCTGCCCTCATCACGGAGGATCTCCCATTGGGCCAGCAGGCGCTCCACCTGAGTCATGAGGGCGTTGTAGATCATGGTAGCCGGTATGGCCACCAGCAGGCCGGCGGCGGTGGCCTTGAGAGCAAGAGCAAGGCTGGTCATGATCTCTCCGGCTTCCAGCACGCCGTTTTTTTGACCGATGATATAAAATGTCAATATGATAGCCAGTACGGTACCAAGCAAGCCGATATACGGAGCGCTGGAGCCGATCGAGGCGATGGTAGAGAGTCGGCGCATCAGATCAAGCTCGAGGGCTTTGGGATGGGTGTAGTCGCCAAGCTGTACACGGCGGTAGAAAAGTACCCTTTCGATGGCATACGCAAAGACAAGAATACTGAGAATTCCAAGCAATCCGAGGATGCCGTAATCGATGAGGGCTTTGATCTGCTGGACAGGGAGGGTGTTAGTCGGCATGGGTGCTTCCTTTTGCGTCGAGGAGACGGGTGTACTCCTCAGGGGTGTTGAGATTGGCGAAGATTTCATCGCGGGGACAAAAGAGCTCTACCGAGGGGAGAGTAGCGATGAGGGAGCGCATGCGATGGTTGCCTTCATCCAATTGTTTCAGTGCAGTGGGGAGGAGATCGCGGTGGTACAAGGCGCAGAGCGGCTCAGGTCCCATGAAAGAGGAGGCGACGATGGCGCGGGCTTTGGGCTCAGTCTGGCGAGTCAGATAGAGCCGATCGATGAGGGCAGCATCGACCTGTGGCATGTCGACACTGAGGACGAAGACCCAGTCGCTTCGGATCGTCTCCAGTACCGAAACAAGTGCGACAATTGGTGAACTCCCCTCGTAGCGGTCGGGGATGACAGGCGCCTCAAAAGGGAATTTGTCCTCCTTGGCACTCAGCCAAACCTGCTCAAACAGCGGCAGGAGACGGCGGTACTGGTACTCTGCCAGCGTGGTGTAGCCGCCAAAAGGGAGCAGGGATTTGTCCTTGCCCATTCGGGAACTTTTGCCTCCGGCAAAAATCACCGCTTCAGCCCATTGCATCGCCTCTCCTTCGACGGTATTGGTGCACATACATCATCCCCAGCGCTCCCAGCGCGACCAGGGAACCAAAAGCAAAAAGAAGATCCGCATCCCAATCGTAGATCCATCCGCCAAGCATCGCTCCGACCGATCCCCCCAGCCCGAAGGTCATCCCGAGATAAAACTGCTGAGCCAGCTTTTTCTGGGTATAGAGTTGAAACACATACGCAATGGTGGCGCTGTAATACAGGGCGAAGCTGAAAGCATGGAGCGCCTGGGAAGCGTAGGCAAGGGTCAGGCTCTCCGGCCACAGCCAGAGAACCCCCCACCGAACGACCGCGGTCAAGGTCGCGAACTGGATCACCCGGAGCAGATTGTCTCGCAGAAGCGGCCCCTGGAAGTAGAGCATCGCGATCTCGCAGATTACGCCAAAACTCCACAGGTAGCTGATGGTCGCCTGCGAAAAACCGTGCGCGGTTTCGTAGATGGTGAAAAAGTTGTAGAAGCCTCCGTAACTTACCTGAAGCAGGAAAGCGCTCAGCCAAAATGCCCAATACTTTTTCAGCGAAAAGGCGCGTTCACTGTTACGGTCGACCGGGACATTCCGGTGCGGATCGAAACGGACGACAAAAAGACCGGCCAGGGTTGTCAGCAGGGATGCCGCGACCAGATAGCCGAAAGTCTGATCGATCCCGTGCAGCATCTGCCCCAGCCAGAGTGCAATCACAATAAAGCCGACGGATCCCCAAAGACGCACTTTGCCGTAGTGTTCTTTGGTGATGGTTTGCAGGGCGATGGCATCGACATAGGGGAGGACCGCGCCCATGGCCGCCCCGTAGAGGAGGTTGACCGCCAGATAGGCACCGAAAGACCGGTAGGTCCCTCCCAGCAGGAGAGAGGCTGCCAGCATGAGCAGCAGTGCGATTCGGTAGACACGGGCATCGAGGCTAAGAAATCGGCGGAAGACAAACGGCAGGAGAAAGCGCATCATCGGGGCCGCAGCATAGATGATCCCCACCTGTGAGGCGGAAAAGCCCTCCTGTTTGAGCATTTGCGGCAGATAGATGATGTAGACCCCGATCAGGACGAAATAAAAAAAGTAAAACGCACCCATCGTCACCATCGTGATGCGGGAGGGGGCGGGGCTCATGATGCGGTACGCTCCTGCGCGGGATCCTCGGCGGTGATCA
This sequence comes from uncultured Nitratifractor sp., assembly GCA_964433295.1. GTDB lineage: Bacteria > Campylobacterota > Campylobacteria > Campylobacterales > Sulfurovaceae > S017-3. The sequence goes on from CAYSQV010000074.1 coordinate 6,507, forward strand.
GGGTGGTGCGGGAGAGGAGTTCATGGGGCTGCCGATGATCTTTGCGCAGGTACATCAGCACCCAGCCAAACAGCAGGCGTGAAAAGGGGGCAGTAATCTGCCGCAGGACGATCTGACCGAAGGAGGGGGTTTTGAGTGTCCTGGCATCGGCCAGTT
>CAYSQV010000075.1:0-6613 GCA_964433295.1 uncultured Nitratifractor sp.
TCAGGTACACCGCCTCTACATCGAGAGAGCGCAGCATATTGGGATCTTGTTTGCTGCCGCTGGCGTCGATAATGATGTCTATGTCGCCAAGATCGATCTCTTTTAGAGAGGCGTGGTTGGTGATGGTGATTGTTTGTCTGCTGTTTTGGATGTGCCCGTCTCCAGGTTCAAACATATCATCTATACGTCCGTAGGTAGAATCGTAGTTGATAGAGTAGGCGATGCTCTCTATGCTGGGGTTGATCTCGTTGATTGCTGCGATCTCGAAAGCGTCGCTTTGGAGCGAGATACGCAGGATCGCTTTGCCGATGCGGCCGACGCCGTTGAGGAGAATTTTGGGCTTCATGCGGTTCCATTCAGGTAAATGTCTGTGCGATTGTGCACTTTTTTTGCTTTAATACTCTATAATGTTTAAAAAACTTTGGGAGTTTGCATGGCACAACCGCACCTTTTTCTCCTAGAAGACGATGCCAATCTCAACGAAACGATCGTGGATTATCTCGAAGAGCACGGCTACAGGGTCGATGCGGCATACGACGGGCACGAAGCGCAGGATCTGCTCTATGAGAAACGGTACGATCTGCTGCTGCTCGATGTCAACACGCCGGGGATCAACGGATTTGAGCTGCTCAAATCTGCCCGTGCCGAGGGGGTGGTGGCCCCGGCAGTGTACATCACTTCCCTCAACAGCGTTGAGGATCTCGAGACCGGGTTTGCCAGCGGGGCGGACGACTACATTCGCAAGCCCTTTGAGCTGCGCGAACTGCTCATCCGGGTCGAGACACTGATCAAGCGCAGTTTTTATCATGAGGAACGTGAAACGATCGCGATCTCCGATACGCTGCACTATGATGTCAAAAACGGCGCGCTGATGGATGGCGATACGGCAGTGCAGCTGGGGGTCAAAGAGGGGAAACTTTTCAAGCTTTTTATGAAGCATCCTGACGAGGTGATCGCCCACGAGCGGATCTTCAAAGTGGTCTGGGATTATGATGAAGAGCCCAGCGATACCAGTCTGCGTACCTACATTAAAAATTTGCGCAAACTCATCGGAAAGGACCGGATTGTCAGCATCAAAAAGCAGGGCTACAAGTACGTTTCTAAACTCTGAGCGTAAAAGCCTCGTCCGATTTTTGGGGGTGTATGCCCTGTTGGTCATGCTGGTGATCGCCCTGGTGGGCTATTTTTACTATCAGTCGCAGGAGAAACTGGCTTTTTCGTCCTACCGGATCAAACTGATGGAGTACGCCGCAGATCAGATCAAGCAACTCCATCTGCTGCACAACCATTTCCCCGAGGCCTCGATCTACCCCCGGGACGAACGGTTCCAGAGCGCGATCTACGATCTGGAGTATGTGCCGATCTTTTCTACGCTTACCCGGCCCCGTGTGGATCTGGAAGAGGAGATCTATCGTACCGGAAATCGTATCCATTTTGTCAAGATCCTGGACAACTACTATCTGGGGGCAAAATACTTGATCATAGAGGTCCCCCAGGATACGGAGTGGCTGCTTCAGACGCTGCGTACCATCGGCGGTTATGCGTTCGGTGCATTGGTGCTGCTGGGGTTGATCGGGATCTATCTGGCCCGGCTGTTTGTCCGTCCCATGCGGCATACGATCGAGGTGCTTGACCAGTTTATCAAAGACACGACCCACGAACTCAACACACCCCTGAGTGCGATCCTGGCAAACATCGAGACGATGGATCAGCGCGAATTTGGTCCTGCCAATGCCAGGCGGTTGCAGCGGATCAACATCGCTGCCCGTACCGTCTCGACCCTGTACGAGGATCTGAAATTCGCTACCCTCGAGGAGGGAAAAGCGACGGAGGATGCGCAGTTGGACATGGGGGAGTTGGTGAGCAGCCGTCTGGAGTACTTCGCAATTTTGATGGAGTCAAAGAGGATCACCCTCCAGCACGATCTGGAATCGGCGGAACTGACAGCCGATCGGCGATTGGTCGAGCGGGTGGTGGATAACCTCCTCTCCAATGCCGTCAAATACAATCGCCGTGGCGGTACCATCCGTGTTGTGGTGCGTCCGGGGTTGCTGAGGGTTGAGGACACTGGGGTGGGGATCGCCCCGGAAGATCTTCCCAATCTCTTCGACCGGTATACCCGTTTTAATGAGAGTGAGGGGGGATTTGGGATCGGTCTGAGCATCGTCAAGCGGATTTGTGACCATTACGGCATCATGATCGGAGTGGAGTCTGCCTTGGGTAAGGGGACGACCATCACTTTGCGGTGGGGGAGTTAGGATGCTGGATGGTGGTGTGGCGGCGTCACACGTCTCCGGGCAGCAGACAAAGGTAATGAAAATGGATAAAAGAACAATGACGATGCGGTGGCGTGGGGTTGTGGCTGTTGTGCTCGTACTTGCGGGGGCACGGACGCTCCATGCCGAAGATGTGTTCGATCGTGAATGTGTCGCATGCCATGTTCGCGAAAAGGTATCGCTGCGCAAAGCCTTTATGAATGCGCTGTTGATCTACAGCGGTCACGAAAACATGAAAGCCGGGCTCAAATATTTCCTGCGCCATCCCCGTCGGGACAGCTCGGTGATGGGAGAGGTATTTTTGGAGAAACATCCGCTCAAGCAGCCCTTGACGCTCGATGATGCGACGCTTGATCGGGCACTCGAACTCTATTGGGAGCGTTACAAAGTGATCGGAAACTTGCGCTGATTTCCCGATTTTTCACGATAAATTCACAATTGCATGCTATAATTACGCCGTACCAAAAACAAACAAGGAGACAAACATGAAAAAAGTTGCACTTGCACTCATTTTCGCTGGAACTTCAATCGCTATGGCTGACGGAGCCGCTCTGTATGCCAAATGTGCCGGATGCCACGGAGCCGACGGCAAAACAAAGGCACTGGGCAAATCCAACCCCATCGCCGGTCTTGCTGCCGATGAGATTGTCAAAGACCTCGAAGGTTACAAAGCCGGTACCCTGAACAAGCACGGTATGGGCGGCGTGATGAAAGGTCAGGCCAACATGAGTCCCGAGGATATGAAAGCAGTTGCTGAGCACATCAGCAAAATGGCGAAGTAATCTTCCTCCTTTCGGTGCCGTTTCGGCGGCGCTGAGTTCTTAATCATTTCTTCTTTTTTGCTTCCGTTTTCTTTTTTTTCTTTTTTGCCGGGTGTTTTTGGATAGATAGTTGTGATTGATGTGATTGGATGTTCGTTTCTTTTTTCTTTGTTCACGCAACGTTATCGTAGGGTGTTATCCCCTGACAACACCAAGGATGCCAAAAGGTGCTGTGAGGGCACAGAGTACCCTACATATAAAGGCAGCAAATCGTGTATACCCTGAGATTCCCATATGGTCTGTTCTTTTTTTGGTTAACCATATTCACTCTACTTCAAGGAGGCCCGATGGCCCATACCAATGCTCTGATCGATGAGGATTCGCCCTATCTGCAGCAACATGCGCACAATCCGGTCGACTGGATGCCGTGGGGGGCAGCGGCGTTTGCCAAGGCACGCCGGGAACACAAACTTATCTTCCTCTCGATTGGGTACAGCACCTGCCACTGGTGCCATGTGATGGAGCATGAGTCGTTTGAGGACGTGAAACTGGCGGCCTACATCAATGAGCACTTCGTCCCCATCAAACTCGATCGGGAGGAGATGCCGCAGATCGACCGCTACTACCAAAATGTCTATCAGCTGATGAACCGGCGCGGGGGAGGGTGGCCGCTTACTGTGTTGATGACCGCCGAGCGTAAGCCCGTTTTTGCCGGGACGTATATCCCGCCGAAGCCCCGATACGGCTCGGCAGGACTGTGGGAGATCCTGCGGCAGATCGTCGAGACAGCGAAGCGTGATCCGGCCAGACTCGATGAGGTGGGCAGCAGCGTGCTGGAGGGGATGAAACAGTTCGATCGTGCTGCCGCCGGACAGCGCAGTGTGGCGATCGACAGCAAACTGGCCGGGACGTTCGTCGCGGAAGTGGCACGCCGCTTTGACAAGGACAACGGCGGGATCGGCAGGCAGCCCAAGTTTCCCCACGCATCCACCATTACGGCCCTGCTGCAGATCCATCGTCTCACCGGCGACAAAAAAGCCCTCTTGATGGCCACGGCGATGCTCGACCATATGGCACGGGGCGGTATCTACGATCAGATTGAGGGGGGATTCTACCGCTACAGCACCGACGCGGAGTGGATCATTCCGCATTTTGAGAAGATGCTCTACACCAACGCCGAGCTGCTCGAAGCCTACGGGATCGGCTGGCGGTTGACCGGCAAACCTCTCTACAAAAAAGTGATCGTTGAGAGCGCCCGGATCCTGAAAGGGAAATACCGCCACAAAGGGCTCTATTACAGTGCCAGCGACGCCGACAGCATGGATCCTGCCGGCGGCAAGAAGGAGGAGGGCTATTACTTCACCTACACCCACAAAGAGGCGCGTGAGGCGCTCAAAAAAGCGAAGATCCGAGATGCCGAGAAAATACTCGATCATTTGGGGACCCTCCGGGAGGGCAACTTTGAACACGGACGCAGCAACCCCCATATCCGCTCCAGCATTCCGGTTGATCCGCAGGAGCTGGCCCGTGCGGTTACGGTGCTGCGGCAGCTGCGGGCCAAGCGGCCATATCCTTTCGTCGATCATAAGCTGCTCAGTGCCTGGAACGGATTGATGATCCACGGGCTCTTTGGCGCTTCGGCGGCCGATCCGGCTCTGGATGAGATGGCACGGGAGACGATGGATGCGTTGCTGGAGCACCTTTACATCGACGGCCGGCTCTACCATCAGGTGCTGCCGGGCAAAAAGCCCAAAGTCCCCGCCATCATGGAGGACTACAGCTTTGTGATCCTTGCACTGCTCGATACCTACGAGGCGACGATGCGGGAGGACTATCTCGGGCTGGCGCACAGACTGGCCGATGAGGCGATGGGGCGGTTTGGCACAGGATCGCACTGGCTGGAGAGCGACGGCGATTTCGCGGCACCGGCCTCGATCGAGGGCAACGCCTACCGCAGTCCGCTCGCGGTCATGGCCGAGAATCTCCTGCGGCTGGAAATCCTCACCGACACCCCCCGCTACGGCGCTGCGGCCAAAGCGATCCTGGAGCAGGGGAGCGCTACGATCGCCGAGTACCCTGCCGCCGCGCCGTATGGTGTGTTGGCGACACTCGAAGCGCGTTACGGCTACATCGTCATCAAGGCACAGGCAAAGCTCCTGCCCGATCTAAAGGGGCAGATAGCAGCTGCGACACCGTATCCGCTGGTTGTCTACAGGGAACATAATGATACGACGGTGCTGGCGTGCCGCAAAGATCGGTGTTTTGCATATGGCAAGGATCCCAAAAAGCTGGTGGAGAAGGTGGTAGTGAGCCTGCCTTGATCGATGGGATATCCAAATTATTCCTCTTTTTCCGAAGAGGTGTGGTTATGGGTTGCTGGTGGGATGTTTGCGTTCGTGGACATTTTTGAGGTGCCCTTTGTAGGTGGCTGAAAAATCGTGTGTTCCCCGGCTGTTTTTCATAAAATAGAGGTAGGGGGTTTTGGCCGGATGGAGTGCGGCGGTAATGGCACTCAGGGAGACGCTGCATACTGGCGAATCGGGCAGGCCGCAGTGGCGGTAGGTGTTGAAGGTGGTTTTGTCGGTACGGATGCGCTGCGGGGTGACTCGGGTGTGGGAATAGCGGCCGTAGTTGAGCGTACCGTCCATCTGAAGGCGCATTTTTTTGTCCAGACGATTGTAGATGACCGAGGCGATGCGGGGCATTTCGGCGGTATTGGCCGCCTCTTTTTGGATGATCGAAGCGATGGTAAGGATCCGATGCCATCTTTTTGGGTCCCATTTCCCCCATGCTGCAATAGCCCATTGCCGGTATCGCCGCATCGAAAGATCGATCAGGAGATTCAGAGCCCCTTTTTCCCGTAGATGGAGCGGGACATGGTAGGTCTCAGCTAGGATGCCGGCCTCGGGGAAAAGGGCGAGCTGATCGTATTCCGTCTCAAGGCGTGTGAGATTGAAATCAAATTTGTCCGCCATCTGACGCAGGAAAAAATAGCGTGTTTCACCGGGAATAAGAGTGAGGGGCTTGTAGTGACTGCGCCGCGAAGTGATTCGGGCAAGGAGCTCCAGCCGATTGATGCGGCTTTTGCCAAGATAGACCCATCCGGGCAGCGGATCTCCCAGGCACGAAAGGACCCATTGGTCGATGGGGCCGACGTCATATCCTTTTTGACTCAGTTGTGTTATAATGCCGCCAGTTGAATCCGGATCGAGATGAATATTTTTTGTGCCCTCCAGCGGCAAGGACAGATAGAAAAGAAGCCCAATGAGTATAAAAAGAACCGTACTTGCCACCCATCCGCTGATACGCAATACGCTTCTCATTGTTCCTCTTTTGCTTGTGGTCGTGGTCTATTTCCTGCGGGAAGGGATCACCATTGATTCGTTCAAGGTGGGGCACCTTCAAGTGGAAGGATTATACCTGAAACTCGATAAGAAACTTATCGCCAAAGTGGACTATCTTCGGATTCCCAGCCGTCAGAAAAAAATGGATTCGACCCAGATAGAGACCCAGCTGGATCGGCTGAAATACCTTCCGTCGTTTTTTCAATACATTGCACTCGACGATGTCCAGATG
>CAYSQV010000076.1:0-6555 GCA_964433295.1 uncultured Nitratifractor sp.
GATCGAAGCTCTTATCAAAGCCGGAGCACTCGACAGCTTTGAATATTCCCGCCAGGCGATGCTGGTGCAGATCGAAGCGATCGTTGAGAGTGCCAAAAAAGCGGGCGAAGCCAAAAAAATGGCGGTCGGATCGCTCTTTGGCGGCGGGGAGGAGATGACCAGCGTCGCCGTGGAACTGACCCGGATGGAGGAGTTCCCCGATGCCCAGATTCTTGAGTTTGAGAAAGAATCCCTCGGGTTTTATGTCTCGGGACATCCGCTGGACAAGTACCGCGAAGAGCTGGAACAGATCCCCTATACCCTCAGTTCCGAGATCAGCGATCTTGCCGACGGCTCCCAGGCACTTATCATCGGCCGGATCGAAGAGATCACTACCAAGATCAGCAAAAAAGGGAACAAATTCGGCATCGCCAATATCCTCGATCTGCACGGCAACATTGAGTTGATGCTCTTTGAAAACCGTCTCAAAGAGATTGAAGAACATTTTGATACGAGCAAGCCGATCGCGTTCAAAGTGAAGATCTCCCGGGACGGGGAGTTTACCCGGTTTAACATTCTGAAGATCGAATCGCTCAAAGAGGCCAAAAAAGAGAAACTCAAGATCAAAAAAGAGCAGAAACATACCCCTGAGCCTGAGCAGCCGCCGCTGATCATCGCCCTGGACCTCCTGCCCGATCCCAAAGTGGCCGAAGAGCTTTTCTGTCTGGCCGAAAAACATCCAGGATCCCGTCCGCTGGAGCTGCACATCAAAAGCAAACTGGCCGACGTGGTGATCGAGTCCAAAATTCGTGTCGGCGAGGGTTTTCTCGTCGAGGCCCGTGAGCTGGGGGTCTATCCCGAAGAGGCACTGGCGGCCAGCTGAGCACCCCGGGTATCCCGCCCCATGCGCATGGGAGCGGGGTCGAGATGATCGGCCTCCGCCCCGACAAGACGTAACACGCAGCGCACAATACACTCCGCCCCTGTGTCGTTCAGAAACACTTCCACACTCTTGATATGTTTTTTGGGCTTTTTAACGCACCTTGGAGGGAGGTATTGCTACAATCTCTATGCAAATATTACACACATAGGAGAACCCGACATGAGTTCACTCCCGACCATCATATGGACCAAGATCGACGAGGCGCCCGCGCTGGCCACCTATTCCCTGCTGCCGATCGTGCAGAAATTTACCGCCGCTGCCGGTGTGGATGTCGAAGAGCGTGACATCTCATTGGCCGGACGCGTGCTGGCGGCCATGGGGCTGGCGGAAGATGAGCTGGCCAAGCTGGGTGATGTGGTCCTTCAACCCGACGGCAACATCATCAAACTCCCCAATATCTCCGCTTCGATCGGACAACTCAAAGAGTGCATCGCTGAGCTGCAGGAGCAGGGATATGCTATCCCCGATTTTCCGGAAAATCCCGAAACCGAAGAGGAAAAAGCGACCCGAGCCAAGTACAATACCTGCCTCGGATCGGCCGTCAATCCGGTCCTGCGTGAGGGGAACTCCGACCGCCGTGCGGCCAAAGCGGTCAAGAAATTCGCCCAGAACCACCCCCATCGGCTCAAGCCTTTCGCGGAAGACTCCAAAGCATCGGTGGCGCACATGGGCGGAGACGGAGATTTTTACGGAAATGAACAGTCGGTCACCATGGACAAAGCCCAGAAGGTCACCATCGCACTCAACGGCAAGGAGCTCAAGACGATCGAAGCGCTTGACGGAGAGATCCTTGACGGTACGTTTATGTCGGTTGCCAAGCTGCGGGCCTTTATCCGGCAGACGATCGAGGAGGCCAAAGCCAAAGGGGTTATTTGGTCGATCCACCTGAAAGCCACCATGATGAAGATCTCCGATCCGATCATGTTTGGTCACGCATTTGAGGTGTTTTTCCAGGATGTCTTTGATGCCTATGCCGATGTCTTCAAAGAGCTGGGGGTCAACCCCAATCTGGGAATGAGCGACCTGGAGAAAAAGATCGCCGGACATCCGAAAGAGGCGGAGATCAAGGCGGCTTTCCAGGCCGTCGTCGAGAGCGACAGCCCCAAGATCGCTATGGTCGATTCGGACAAGGGACAGACCAACTTCAATGCTTCCAACGATGTCATTATCGACGCCTCCATGCCGGTCGTGGTGCGCGAAGGGGGCAAACAGTGGGACCGCAACGGCGACGCGCTTGAGACGGTGGCGGTGATTCCCGACAGCACCTATGCGATGTTTCATCAGGAGATGGTAGCCGATTGTGTCGCCAACGGCCAGTACGATGTTACCACCATGGGGACGATGCAAAATGTCGGGCTCATGGCACAAAAAGCCGAAGAGTACGGCTCCCATCCGACGACGTTTGAGCTTGAAGAGGCCGGAACGGTCACGGTTACGGCCGAAGACGGTACGGAATTGATGCGTTTTGCGTGTGAAAAAGGTGACATCTGGCGCATGAGCCGTGCCAAAGACATTCCGATCAAAGACTGGATCCGCCTGGCGGTCGAGCGGGGACAGATCGAGAAAATTCCTGTGATTTTCTGGCTGGATGAGAACCGCGCGCACGATGCCGAGATGATCAAAAAAGTCAAAAAATACCTCCCTGAATTCAATACCGAAGGGTTGGATATCCGGATCATGGATGTGGCTGCGGCTACCCGCTTTACCAACGAGCGAATCCGCAAGGGGGAAAATACCATCGCCGTGACCGGAAACGTCCTGCGGGATCACCTCACCGACATGTATCCGATTCTGGAGCTGGGAACGTCGGCCAAGATGCTTTCGATCGTCCCGCTGCTGGCCGGCGGCGGCCTGTACGAGACCGGTGCGGGCGGATCGGCGCCCAAACATGTCGATCAGTTCCTGAGTGAAGGGCACTTGCGCTGGGACAGCCTCGGAGAGTTTTTGGCTTTGGCCGAATCGCTGCGGTTCATCGGTCAGAAGCATTCCGATGCGAAACTGGCGGCACTGACAGCAGCGCTTGACAAAGCCAACGAAGGGTACCTCGACAACAACAAAGCCCCCAGCCGCAAAGCCGGTGAGCCCGACAATAAGGCTTCACATTTCTATGTCGCGATGTACTGGGCCGAAGCCCTGGCCAACGGCGACAATGCGGAGCTGGCCGAGAAGTTCGCGCCGGTCGCGGCTGCGCTCAGGGAGAACGAGGCCAAGATCCTCGAAGAGCTTTTGGCCGTCGAGGGCAAAGCGCAGGATATCGGCGGGTACTTTCACCCCGACGATGCCAAAGCCGCAGCGGCCATGCGCCCCAGCGCGACGTTCAACGCGATCATCGACGCAATCTGACAAACGACCCACTGGTGCGGGAGGAGGTGGTCTCCGTCCCGCTGGCGGGAGGCAGGATAGCAAAGCATAATTGAAACCCGCCGGGGTTTGAGGTATGTTTTGTGTTGCGCTCTCGATAGAGACAATGTACGAAGGAGTAGTATGGCAAGAGGGAAAAAAGTATCGATCATCGGAGCGGGAAATGTGGGAGCGACGGTGGCGTATTCGCTGGCGATGAAAGGGTCGTGTCACGAGATCGTGTTGCGGGATCGTGCGCCGGAGATCGCCCGGGGCAAAGCGCTGGATATGTCGCAGGCGGCCAATGCCGCACGGACACACACCGTCGTGTCGGTAGCAGAGCACGCATCCGACATGGCGGACTCGGATGTGGTGGTGATCACAGCAGGCAGTCCGCGCAAACCGGGGATGAGCCGGGACGATCTGCTGATGATCAACGCCGAAATCACCCGGCAGGTCGTAGCCGATGTGCGTGAACATGCGCCGGATGCGATCATTATTATGGTTTCTAATCCGCTCGATGTGATGACCTATGTCGCCCTCAAAGAGAGCGGCTTCCCCCGGGAGCGGGTACTGGGAATGGCCGGGATCCTCGACAGCGCCCGGATGGCCCACTTTATTTATGAAAAGATCGGATACGGTGCGGGGCAGATCCGCGCCTCGGTGATGGGGGGACACGGTGACGACATGGTGCCCCTGCCCAAGTTTTCGACCGTGGCGGGTGTGCCGTTGAGTGATGTGCTTGATGAGGAGCAGATCCTGGATGTGATCGAGCGGACCAAGCACGGCGGAGCGGAGATTGTCGGCTATCTCAAAACCGGTTCGGCTTACTATGCTCCGGCCAAATCCACCGCCCTTATGGTCGAGGCGATCCTCAAAGATACCAAGCAGATCCACCCCTGTGCAATCTGTTTTGATGGAGAATATGGGTATCATGACGTTGTCTCGGGTGTTCCGATCGTTCTGGGTGCCAACGGCGCGGAGAAGATATTTGAAGTGACCCTGAGCGAAGGGCAGAAAAAACGCTTCGCCAAAAGCGTCGCTTCTGTCCAGAGCATGATCGATGTCCTCCGGGATAAAAACTATTTTGACTAAGGAGAAACCATGCGTGAAATTGAGTTTGATACCGTGGTCAAGACCGTACGGGATCTGATTATCCATTGCAGTACGGATCTGCCCGAAGATATGTACAATGCACTGAAGGAGTCGGTTCAGACGGAGAAATCCCCTGTCGCCAAAGCCGTGCTGGAGCAGATACTGGATAACGCTCACATCGCAAAAACAGAGGAACGGCCGCTGTGTCAGGATACCGGCCTGGCGGTCTTTTTTATCAAAGTAGGCGAAGAGGTCAGGATCAAGGGAGGTCTCCTGCGTGACGCGATCAACATGGGGACCGAACAAGGCTACAAGGAGGGCTACCTGCGCGCCAGTACCTGCCACCCTTTTACCCGGGCCAATCTCAAGGATGAGATCGGGTACAATCTCCCCGCGATCATTCACTTTGATCTGGTTGCAGGAGATAAGATCGAGATTGAGTACGCGGCCAAAGGGGGCGGCAGCGAAAATGTCTCCCGCGCCCGAGTCTTCCCGCCTGCAGCGGGCAAAGAGGGGATCATCGAATATGTCCGCGAGGTGGTCTCCGACGCCGGCGGCAACCCCTGTCCCCCGATCGTGGTCGGCGTAGGCATCGGCGGTACGTTCGAAAAAGCGGTGATCAGTTCCAAGCACGCGCTTTTCCGGGATATCGGCACCACCAATCCCGATCCGGAGCTGGACGAGATGGAGCAGATCATGTTGGAAAAGATCAACAACCTCGGTATTGGCGCCATGGGGATGGGCGGAACCAAAACCGCCATGGCCGTCCACATCGAATCCAACCCCTGCCATATCGCCTCTCTACCGGTCTCGGTCAACATTCAGTGCCACAGCTCACGCCACGCACACATCACGATCTAAGGAGTTATTATGGCAACGTATCATCTGACCACACCACTCTCAAGCGAAGATACCAAAAAACTCAATGCCGGTGATGTCGTCTACCTCAGCGGTGTGCTCTACACCGCACGTGATGCGGCACACAAGCGTCTGGTAGAACTGTTGGAACAAGGCAGAGAACTCCCCTTTGACCTCGAAGGAAGCGTGATCTATTTCGTCGGCCCCACCCCTCCCAAGCCGGGTGATCCGATCGGCAGCGCCGGGCCAACGACAAGCTACCGGATGGACAGCTACTCACCGACGATGCTCAAGCACGGCTCCAAAGGGATGATCGGCAAAGGCAAGCGCAATCAGGATGTCATCGATGCCTGCGTCAAATACGACGGGATCTACTTCGGCGCAACAGGCGGAGCAGGTGCTCTGCTGGGCAAGCAGATCAAATCCGCTGAGGTCGTCGCCTACCCCGAACTCGGCCCCGAAGCAGTCCGCCGTCTCGAGGTGGAAGATTTTCCTGTTACTGTCATCAATGACACGCACGGCAACGACCTTTATCAAATGGGTCGCGAGCAGTACGAGGTCAAGGAATAGTCTTCTCATGAAACTCTCCCGTTTGGGCGGGGGAGTTTTTTCGCCACGTTCCTGCGAGATTCATTAATAAAATATTGCTAATATTTCTCTATTAAAAAAAATGATCTCAAAGGGAACAGATGAAACAACTCCAATCCTTTTTCGGCGAACGGATGGGTGATTCCGACGGCGACCGATATTGCGTTTGCTCTGGGTATTTTGTCGCTTTTGGGCAACCGTGTGCCGATCTCGCTCAAGATCTTCCTGATGGCGTTGGCGATCATTGATGACCTGGGGCCCATTATTGTCATTGCACTCTTTTACACCTCCGAACTCTCCACCGTTTCCATTGCGATTGCTTCGGCGGCTTTGGCGGTGCTCTGGGGGATGAACCGTATGGGGGTCGCGCGTAAAGCGGCCTATATTCTGGTGGGAACGGTTCTGTGGGTCAGTGTGCTCAAATCGGGTGTGCATGCTACGCTGGCCGGTGTGGCCCTGGCATTCAATGATACCCAGATCTATCATTTTGCGGACAAATTGGCGATCCTGCTGGGCTCGTTTCTCTCAGGGATCGCGGGATATCTTGTGTTGCGTTTGGCTCCAAACAACCCACGCCGCTAAGGGAGGAAAGAGAGGAGACTTTTGCACGGCAGACCGTTAGCTGCTCTGCCCGTATTCTCATTGCGGATACCGATGCCGTCACCTATCTAAACACACGGATAAAAGTTTTCAAAAAACACAGCCGTTTAATCCGTCCTTATCCCTGTGCGCCGTATAATGCTACAACTTAA
>CAYSQV010000077.1:0-6541 GCA_964433295.1 uncultured Nitratifractor sp.
CAGGACAATGTCATCGAGCGTACGATCCGGCTGGAGGTACTCGAAGAGGTCCTGCTCCCGTACAAGCGCGTCCAGCTTGAGCTTGGTCACTTTCTTCTTTTTGTTGGGGTGAATGATCCGCTGCATGATCTCTTCCCGCAGATAAAACGACCGGCTGATCCCGCCAAACATATTGAGGATCTCTTCATAATCGATAATCTCCTCAGTAATGAGACGTGCGCCCTCTTCGAGCAGGGCGCGGTTTTTGATCTTGTCGTACTCATCGAAGCTGATAAGTTCGATGAGGGTGTTCATGTCCCGAAACTGCCCTTCACCGCCGCTGTATTCTTCTTTGAGGAGTGCCAGAAAGATCCGCTGTTCCCGTTCGTCAAGTTCTTTTTCGCGGAAGAACTCCTCCACGACGATCGGCTCGGTACTCACCGCGATCCGTTCACCGATCCGCTGGGTCAGCAAGGTCAGTTTGTTCTTCATCCTCCCGATGCTGAGCGAATCGTCGGTAAAACCATGCTTGAGTGTGGCGATCTTGTGCAGCATGTCGATCACATCAAATTGATCCTGCAGATACTCCAGGTGGTCGGTGTAGGGCTTGATCTCCGGCAGGCTCAGTTCGAGCGATCCCTCTTCCAGCAGCCGCAGCAGCACCACTGTCGGCGCGACCGAGAGTGAGAGGAGCTCCAGAGGCGTCACATCGGTACTGCGGGCATTCATGAAACTCACCGGCATCAGCCACCCCATGTCGATGAGGTTTTTGGCCAGCGGCAGATGGGGAATGTACGCCGCATGCTGCTGGCCAAACTGCTCCTGCAGCAGCTCAAGTACTGGCACCTCATCCCGTCCCGCCGCATACCGGCGGCAAAGCGACTGCAGCAGCTGCGCCTCGGGCAAAGAACATTTGAGATGGGGATAGATGGAGGTTTTTTCGACCTTCTTTGCGTCAATAAATTCGATGAAATGGTTCAAAGCTTTTCCTGTAAAGTGTCAATGTTAAAGGGTTGTCAGTCCAGAAGTATAGCACGTTGATGCTATTGGAGACCCTGAGGGCTATCGCGTTATTTTTTTCAACTCCTCATAGATCCTGTCACGACGTGCGATTTTGAGCACCAGTACGATGATCTCATGATCCTTTACTTCGTATGCCAGTCGGTAGCCGGAGCTACGGAGTTTGATCTTGTAGATGTTGTCGTTTCCCCGAAGCTTGTCTTTGGGTACCTTGGGGTTTTCGAGTCGCTGGCCAGTTTCTTTTTGAGCTGATCACGGCGGGCAGCGTCGAGTCGTTTCCACTCCTTGAGTGCTTTGGGCTTGAACTGAAGTTTCATCGTTGGCTCTGTCCTTGTCACCGCAATAGAACCTATTGTCCAGTTGACCTCTCATAGATGAAAAGATTTGGGATTGTGCAACAAGATTAGCATCATCAAAATGTTGTTATTGTCACCTGGAACCTATCCTGTGCGCTTCTGATGAGCAAATACCGACACGGACGGTTTTGGGCTGCATGGTTTCCTCCTGCTATCCGTTATCATCTAATGATAATCGATTGATCCGACGATATCAATATTATTGTTATCACCTGGAACCTTTTTGAGGGTAATACTGTCCAGCCTTCCCAATGCCATAGTCGCCCGTTCCAACAATTGTTGACGCTTTGCATCAAACAGTATCTCCTCTTTGGGAGGGAGCGGATCCGGAACAAAAGCTCTGATCTTCTCTCCGGCAACGACACTTTCTTCATAATGTCCGATAGGACTTCTACCCATGTATGTTCTCCTGCTACGAAACTTTAATAAGGTTTTCTCTTATTAAAGGTTAAGGCATTATCTTTTAATAGTACTCTTTTTTATTTAAATTTCCCTATATTGATAAGGCCAGAATTGACGGGATTGACACGGTCAAGAACTAAATCCACCTGTTTACAGTGGAGTAAGGCCGGAAGAAGGCTACGCCTCCTCCTGGCGCAGCTGCTCTTTGAGGACCCGTTTGAGGACTTTGCCGGTGGCGTTTTTGGGGAGTTCTTCAATGGTGTGGATCTGCCGGGGGAGCTTGAAGTTGGCGAGTTTGGCCCGCAGGTGTTTGCGCAGGGCCGATTCATCGATCTGTTCAACTCCCTCTTCGAGTTCGATATAGGCCACGGGAATCTCCCCGCTTTTTTCGTCGGGAATACCGACCACAGCACTGACCTTGATCCCGTCAAAATCGTCGATCACTTCCTCGATCTCGCGGGGGTAGATATTGATCCCTTTGGAGATGATGAGGTCTTTTTTGCGGTCGACAATGTAGAGATACCCCTCCTCATCCATGTACCCCATGTCGCCGGTGAGCAGCCAGCCGTTGATGATCGTCTCCTCGGTCGCTTCGGGGCGGTTGAGGTACCCCCGCATGATGTGGTCGCCGTGGAGGATAATGTCCCCCACCTCGCCGCGGGGCACTTCGACCATATTCTCATCGACCACTTTGATCTCGAAGCCCGGCATCGCCGGACCGACCGATTTGTGCTTGGGTTTATGCAGCGGGTTGAGTGCCGTCGCCGGTGAGCTCTCGCTCAGGCCGTACCCCTCCAGCAGAGTTGCGTGTTTGAATTTTTTGTTCATCGCATCCAGCGTCTGGGGCTGGAGCGCCGCGGCACCGGAGATGAAAACCCGGATCTTGTTGAACCACATAAAATACCACGGGAGCTTGGCCCGGGCGATCGCCGCATAGACATCGGGAACCCCAAAGAAGATCGTCACCCGTTTGAGCAGGGTCTGTTTGAAGATATTGCTAAACGGCTGCAGGGATTTGATGATGACAATGCTCGCACCCCTGTAGAGCGGAAGGATCACTCCGATCGAAAACGCAAACGAATGGAACATCGGCAGGAAAACAATGAAACGGTCTTTGGGGCTGATCCGCATCACCTCGATACCCGATTCGGAGTTGGAAAAGATGTTTTTGTTTGTCAACATCGCCCCTTTGGGTTTGCCCGTGGTCCCGGAAGTGTAAAAGAGGACCGCCAGATCATCCAGAGTTCGCATGACAGCCCCGGTCTCGAGATTTTTTGCCAATGCTGCTTCGAAAGCGACGTTGGCCTCATCCGTCAGGCGCATCCCCCCTTCCCAGATGATCTGACCGCAACGCTCCCCGGCTTCGGATGCGTGAACGATTTTCTCAAATTTGGCCGAAGCGATCAGGACCGCCGCGCTGCTGTCTTTGAGAATGTAGCTGAGTTCGGACTCTTTGAGGAAATTGTTGATCGGTACAGTAATGGCCCCCACTTTGGAGATCGCCATCACCGCGACGACAAATTCCCAGCTGTTGGCCATAAACAACGCCACCCGTTCTTCGGGGGCGACTCCGATGGAGGCCAGATAACCGGCAAACGCATCGACTTTTTGGAGCAATTCTCCGTAGGTGATCGTCTGATCCCCCTCAAAAAGCGCCTTTTTTTTGCGCCGTTTCGTTCCGTGGTATTTGACCACCTCATAAAAACTGTTAAACCGATACTGCAACATCTCTCCTCCTTTTTGCGTGTAGTTCAGGACTCGATCAGGGCATAGAGCTCTTTGATCTCCTGTGGCCAGAGTGTCTCGTCGATCGTCTCGAGAATCAAGGGGATGTCGTCCATCCGCGGATCGTTCATAATGAGACGAAACGCCTCCCAGCCAATCTCCCCTTTGCCCAGAGAGTGGTGGCGATCGACCCGGGAACCCAGGGGCGGCTTGCTGTCGTTGAGGTGCATCCCGCTGAGGTACCCAAACCCCACAATCCGATCGAATTCTCCCATGGTTTGGCTGTATGCTTCGGGTGTGCGCAGATCGTATCCGGCGGTAAAGGTATGACAGGTATCGAGACACACCCCAACCCGGCTTTTGTCCCCGATCCGCTCGATGAGGTATCCCAGATGGTCAAACCGATACCCCAGATTGGTTCCCTGACCGGCGGTATTTTCGATCACCAGCTTGACACTGGAATCCCGGGTCGCAGCAATGGCAAGGTTCATCGACTCGGCGATCACGTCGAGACAGGCATACTCCGCCTCATGGATACGCTCCTCGTAATCCGGGGCTTTTTTGGGGACTTTGACCAGGTGGCTGCCCGGATGGAAATTGAGCATCTCCAGTCCCAGCTGCTCGCAGCGGTGCAGTTCGTCGATGAATGCTTCACGTGATTTGGCAAGTTTGTCCGCTTCGGGGTGCCCGAGATTGATGAGATAGCTGTCGTGGGGAAGGACATGTTTTGCCTGGATACCGCTGGCTGCAAGATTGGCCTTGAATTCGGCGACGGTTTCCGGATCAAGCGGCTTGGCTTTCCACTGTTTTTGGTTTTTGGTAAAGAGCGCAAAAGCTTTGGCGCCAATCTCTGCTGCACGCAGGGGAGCATTCTGCACCCCGCCGGCGGCGCTGACATGTGCTCCGACAAATTTGTTCATGGATTTCCCCGATTTTTTGTTTTGATTGTATCTCGAAAATCTTTTGAGGGACTTTAATTCTTTTCTAAGCATCTGATCTATATAATTGCGCTCACCAAAACGAAATAAGTGGCCCCTTCGTCTAGCGGTTAGGATCCCAGGTTTTCATCCTGGTTACAGGAGTTCGAGTCTCCTAGGGGTCACCACCTATAGTTTCTCTCCCTCATTTTCCCAAATGTTCGGAAAGAGTGTTTTGGTACTTTTCATATCTTTTGTGGGGCCTTAGCTCAGCTGGGAGAGCGCTTCGCTGGCAGCGAAGAGGTCACCGGTTCGATCCCGGTAGGCTCCACCACGATTTCCCGGACATCCCCCAACACATTCTGTACGAAATCCACGCACATCTCAGGCAATAAAATTATGGATGAAAAAACAGGGCAAGCCCCCAAAGCACGCGAAGCTACTCCTGTGTCGGGAAAAGAAACCACAGCGGCCGCCCCTGATACGGAGCAATCCCCTCATCGAAAGCGATGGCACTGACGCCTGCGGTAGGAAGGTTGTAGATCTCTGGGCCTCCGAGCCGCTCGTTGAGCTCTGTTAACCCCGGATTGTGGCCGACGATCATGAGCCGGTCGGTCCTTTCGAACGCCTCCTGGACAAGGTAGATCAGGCTTGAGAGCGACGCCTCGTATATCCGGTCATCCACCCGCAGCGTTCCCCCCAGAACGGCCTGATAGATCTCAGCCGTTGTACGGGCCCGCAGAGCAGGGCTGCTCAATATCCAATCGGGGCGGACACCCAGCTCCGCCAATTTGTCCGCCATTTGGGGGGCTTCACGCAACCCCCGCGTATTGAGCGGGCGGTTTTGGTCGTTTTGGACAGCATCGTCCCAGCTCGACTTGGCATGGCGGGCGATGTAGAGGGTCTTGGTACGCGTGGAGATCACAGGATATTCTCGATACCCAAAACGGCCTGGAGATACGCGCGGGCCTCTTTGACCGAGTCCCGCTGCTCGGGAGCGTAGTTCCAGAGTTTGGTTTTGCGCAGGCGCAATTCAAGCTGGCTGCGAAAACGATCGAGCTGCTCAACCCGCAGGAACCTCTCCCGCTCTTTGGGGTCGAGCTCAAGCGCTTCGATCGCCCGGAGATACTGGGAGCGCACCAACGTCTGAGGTGCGGAGTGCTGGTCGGTTTTTTCGGCGAATGCCGGCTCGATGAACTGAAAAGATCCGTTGGTTGTATTATCGGTTTTCATTGTTTCTCCTTTTTGTGATGTTGAAACGATGAAAGTTTAGAAGAAGAGGGTTACTTTTGGATTACCTTTTGCCGAGGGGATTGTCGGAGCGTTTTTTGGGCTGACGCTCTTTTTGGGTGCGCCTTGAGGTGCTCTCGGGATTCGAAAAAAGAAATTCCCCATACAGCACACAGCCTCCCTGTCCGGGGGCACAGGTGCGCTCCAGCAAGCGGCACCACTCTGCGTTGTCCCCTTTTTTGGTCAAATGTTGACATCCCCATCCTGAAGCCATCATGCCCCTCCCTGCACGTTGTAGAAATATTTTTGTGCCTCCGCCTTGGTGGCGAAAGGGGAGACGGTGTATGTCCTCCCTTCGTACAGAATCGCGTACGCCTCTTCCGGCGAGCTCTTGCCATACGTCAGAGCGATCCGCAATGCCAACACGATCTCTTCCGGGCTTGCCGCACGGTGCAGGAGCGAAAAAGGGCCCGAAACCGGCAGGCGGATCGGGCGGTAGTCGGGGTTGTCCACTTTTTGGAGCGCTTCGTTATCCTCATGGTGCCGCCCGACGACGAGCTTGGCCCCGTCGGGCAGACGAAAGTGGCGGCCGAATTTGAGCAGATCGATGTCGGCCACCTCCAGCTCCTCATGGGCGACAAACTCCCGCAGTTTGGCGCTGAAAGCCGGATCGGTCAGCAGGCAGCCGCCGCCGGGGCTCTCATAATCCTCCCAGCCGTACTCCGCGGCCAGCGAGAGCTGCCGCTCCCGGGAACGGCCGGAGATATCGAGCAGCCGCTCCCGATCGACCCACCCCTCGGTCTCCGGAGTGGTCGGCTCAAGCAATCTGGCCGAAAGCGGCCGGAGAATCAGCCGTTCACCGGGACGATCCCCGGCCAGCTTGCTCACCTGCCCCAGTGCTTCGGCTCTCTG
>CAYSQV010000078.1:0-6368 GCA_964433295.1 uncultured Nitratifractor sp.
AAGCGCCTTGGAGAGATCGACGATAAAATCTCCGGCTCCTGATTTCATCAAAAAGGCGGCAAAAAGCATAAACATAAAGACATACGAAGCGGAGATGTTGGCGATAAACCCAAAGAGCCCCTCCCCCGTATAAAACGCCCGAAACAAGAATCGCTCCGGCGTCATACCGGCAAACGCGAAAACGCCGGAGATGTAGTTGCCCAGAAACAGCACATACGCAATGGCGATTATCATCATGATCGGGATGATCCATCCGGTTGTGCGCCGGACGATCTCCAGAGCCAGCAGGATCGTTCCCGCGGCGACGATGAGGTTTGTCGTCCCCATGACGATACTGCCGCTGCTGGTGTAGATCGATTCTTCGGTCAACATGATATAGAAAAAGGGAACCAGTGCCAGTACCGCCAGCAGCAGATCGTACCACGGGATGATGTTTTTGTTGCTGTGTTTGCTTCGGCGATAGAGCAAAAAACCCAATGAAGCGAGGAACGAGAAGTGCGCGGCATTGAACCACAGGTCACTGATCCCTCCGCGCAGATTGATATAGAAGTGAAACAGTGCGATCAAAGCGGCATACACCGTGATCACGAATGAAAACCGCTGATTAATGACCATAAAATCCCCCTTTGGAATCGATCCGAAATGTGCTGAGTGCTCTCCGGGACTCCTCCGGCATGTGCCGGGGAAGTGTTATTTGGCGATCAGGCGATCGGGGATTTGGATACCCTGTTCCTTATAATATTTTGCCGCGCCCGGGTGCAGTGGCATGGGGAGTCCCACGATTGCTTTTTCAAGGGCCATTGCTTTGGTCGCTTTGTGTACCGTATTGAGGAAGGGGAGGTTCTCGTACATGGTTTTGGTCAACAGGTAGACGGTCTCTTCGGGAGTATCTTTGGTCACAACCAGCAGGTTGGGCTGTGCGACGGTGTTGACATCTTTGTCCAGACCGGGGTAGGAGCCTTTGGGGATGACGTAGCGGTTCCAGACCGGAAAGGCTTTTTGGATTTTGGTGACTTGATCGTCGGTAAATTCGAGGATAGATATCTTGTCTCCGCCGATATTGGCAAAAGCTTGAGTCACGGCGCTGGCCGGGACTCCTGCCGGGATATTCATCCCCTCGACCTTGCGATCCTGCAGGGCTTTGGCACTGGCACCGTATCCCATATACTGCTGATTCATTTTGGTCGGATCGATCCCCAGCGCTCCCATGATCGTCTCACCCGATACCCGGGTACCGGAATTGCGCTTGCCGATGCTGAAGTTTTTGCCGTAGAGGTTTTTCAGGTCCATGATGTTGCCGGTCTTGGCGTAGTCATTGTAGACGACAAACTGCTCGACATTCTGCCAGAGCATGCTGACCGAGCGCAGATTCTTGCGCGGCTTGCCTTCGTATTTGCCGACCCCCTGCCAGGCCATGGATCCAAACAACCCCTGCAGGATAGCAAAATCCACCTCGCCTTTGTCGATCATGTCGACGTTTTCTCCGCTGCCCGCACTGGTGACGGCCGAGAAGGTCATTTTGTGTTTTTTGGCCAGTTTGAGGCTGGCGATGGTTGCGATCCCCACACCGACGGGATAGTAAGTCCCTCCGGTGCTTGCCGTGGCGATGATGTATTTCTGCTCTTTCTTGCCCGCGTAGGCGCCTGTGACCATACCGGCTGCGATCAGCGATCCCAGCATGAGTTTTCCGATGAAGTGACGACGTTTCATTTTTTCTCCTTTTGTGAACGCCGTCATTTTAGAATAAATTGTATTAAAGTTGTATTAAAGTTGCACTATTCCACCATGTATCCCTGCCCTTTGTGAGAGCGGATGAAATCGTCCTCTCCCAGTTTGTCTTTGAGCCGCTTCATGATGGCGCGGAAGGTGGAGTCGGCCTTCTCCTCGGTCCCCCAGATCTCCTGCTTGAAGCGTTCCATTGCGACGATGCGTCCGCGCAGGCGTATCAGCAGGTCGAGCACCTGGGTTTCCTGGCGGGAGAGCTTGACAAGCCGTCCGTCGCGGTAGAGGAGTTTTTCTTCGAGATTGTAGAGAAAGAGCGGGTTGATCTGGACCTGCTTTTCTCGCTCTTTGAGGACTTCGTCTTTGGCTTTGCGGAGCATCTCCATGACGTTGTCGACATTGAGAGGCTTGAGGAAATAGCCCAGTACCTTGAGTTCGATGGAGCGGTGGAGTTTCTCTTCGTCGCGGTAGGCGGAAACGATGATAAAATGTTGCTGGTTGTTGAGCGCGTGCATCGTCTCGAGCATACTCATTCCGTCCATATTGGGCATTTTGATGTCGGTGAGTACCAGGTCGAACGACTGCCCGTTTTTTAGCGCTTTTTTGTAGGCATTGAGCCCCTCTTTACCGTCTTTGGCGACGACCACTTCATCGAAGATCGTATTTAGGTAAAATGCGAGTACTTCGCGGGCATCTTCCTCGTCTTCGCATAGCAATACGCGTGTCTGGATCATATCGTTTCCTCCTTGGGGTGTTGCTCGGGATCGAACTGCAGGGTAAATTCGATCCCTTCATTGCGGTTTTTGGCCGTGATTATGCCACCCATGTTGTTCTCAATAATGGTGCGGGTCATGTAGAGTCCGATCCCAGTCCCCTTGTCCTCGAACTTGGTAGTGAAATAGGGCTCAAACATTCTCTCCAGTACCTCATCACTGACAGTACCGCCATTATTATACAATGTAATCCTGTTCTCTCCAAGGGTGATGCGCACTTCGCCCCGCAAATGAGGATGATGTGTCTGGCGTAGAAGAATAGCATCCTTGGCGTTGGCGAGGATATTGAGTACGGCTTGGCGAAATTCATTTTCGTAGCCGAGGATCGTGAACGATTCGCCGGCACGAAGGATCTCGATGTCGGCTTTGTCAAACTGGGTCTGCATGATGGAGAGGGTCGCATCGATCGCCTGGGCGGCATCGAAGGGTTCTTTGGTCTTGGAGGGGCGATAGAAATCACGGAAATCGTCGATCGTCTCCGACATAAAATCGATCTGTTTTTTAGCGCGGGAGACGTATCGGGCCAGCATATCACGCGTGAAGGCTTCGTTGTCGATGTTGTCCCGGATGAAGTGCAACAGCAGGGTGATATTGTTGAGTGGCTGGCGCCATTGGTGGGCGATTGAGCCGATCATCTCCCCCATGGCAGCCAGTTTGTTCTGCTGAATAAGGAGCTGCTGTTTCTCCTGGTTTTTGGCCACCTCTTTTTCAACCAGTCTGGCCAGGCGGTCGGAAGCCTCTTTTTGCTCACTGATGTCGGTACTCATCATCAGCAGGCGCAGCGGCTGGCCATCCTCGTCCCAAAAGACCTTCCCCCGTCCGAGCATCCAGAGGTACTCTCCGTTGTGATGACGCAGGCGATATTCGCACACCATGTGCTCGTTGAGGGGCTTGGCCTTGTGGCGTTCGAGGGTGTGCAGGACGCGGCCGCGATCTTCCGGATGGATCAGTTCGACCCATGCCTCAAACGAACCGATCTCGCCGGGCCGGTATCCGAGAATGTCGAGCCAGGAGCGGGAGAAAAAAGTATTGCCGGTTTTGAAATTGGTGTCCCACAAACTGTCGTTGGAGGCGATCACGGCGAGTTTGTAGCGCTCCTTGAGGCGCTGGAGACGACTATGGGTACGCATGAGCTGGAGGGTGTATTTTTTGAAAATTCCCTTGATGAGGTGAGAGAGAAACCAGGAAAAAAGGAGCAAGGCGATCCCCATAAGGACAATGAACGTGATGATCCGCCGCTGCTTGGCGGTATAGATCTGATGGATGGCGGCGAACTCGCGGCGCGTCTCTTCGCCGACATGGGCAATGCCGACTGAGAGGAAAAAACGGCTCAGTTGCTGCGAAGGGCCCTGAGGATCGAACGTATGTTCGATACGCCATTTCCCCTGACGGTCAATGTTGAACATCCTCTCCTGCATGTGGTCATAAAGCCAGAAATGATAGGGGCGCGGATCGTTTGCGGCCGCTTCGATGGCTTTGGCAAAGGCTTTGCGCGTGATGCTGCGCAGATTATCGACCCGGGAGAAAGCACCAAGATAGACCCCCTCTTCGGTCCGTTCGAAATAGCTCATCTGAATGGTCTTGTCCAGATCGTTCTTCCATGAAAGGGCTGAGCGGTCTCCCTGGGAGAGGATATACATCATGGTGATTTTCAGATGACTGGGATCGTGAGATTTATTGAAGATCAACCGCTCAATCTTCTCGATCTGTTTTTGCCCGTAGAGGAGATGGTAGTGCTGATCGAAGAGGACGAAATGGACACGTTGTTCGTGCTCGATCTTTTTTAGGTGCTCCAGAAAGCGGGACGCAGGGAGGTCCGGGGAGAGTCCCCGCCGGACCCCTTCGAGGAGGTGGACACTGCGCTTGAGGGTCTCCTGGACACGGGAGAGGTCGGTATTGATCTTGTGTTCAACCGAGGTTACGAAGCGGGTGAGATGGTTGTAGGCGGTGTGTTGGCGCTGCTGGGTGAGGAGCGTGATGTCGCTTGCTTCTCGATGGCTCATTACCGCATGGGTAACGGTGATTGAAAGGGCCATTAATGCGACGATAAAGAGTGGGGGCATCCAGGTCAGGAGGGTTTCGATATCGTGGAGAGTGTAGATCTTTTTGCGTCGCATGGCCGTCTCTGTCAGTGGGTGGATGGGCTTAGCGGGGTGAGATTGGCATCGGCCAGATCAACCAAAAGGGGTTCGGCATTGTGAAGTTTGAAAATGCCGTAACGTGCCCGGTCGTATCGTTTGGCCTTTCCCTCCTCGAAGAAAAAGGCATTGGTGGCGATCTTGACCGTTCCGTTGCGGATACGGTAGTGGAGAAGGTATTGATCCTTCTGTTTTGTCTGGCCGGTGAACAGGGCGACGTAGCTGGCGGTACAGTTGGCATCACGATGGAGCAAAACCTGCCCGTCGCTGTTGGGGAGGCGGTGGTATCGGTCACGGGGGGTGTGTTGTTGATCCAATTGCTCCCGGATCGTGTCGGCCAGCGCAAATTGCAAAGCCATGTAATCCCCCTGCATCAGGGAGCGGGGATCGACGGGGGCAAGCCGCAGAC
The DNA here is from genome assembly GCA_964433295.1 of uncultured Nitratifractor sp. Taxonomy (GTDB): domain Bacteria; phylum Campylobacterota; class Campylobacteria; order Campylobacterales; family Sulfurovaceae; genus S017-3. The sequence continues at coordinate 5,043 of CAYSQV010000078.1, forward strand.
AGACAGTGGTGCCGCTGCGGAGGTGGGTTTCCTTTTGGTAGATGGCGTAGTTGACCAGAAGCAGGACGGCCATCAGCCAGCCCAGTATCCAGCGTGTTTTAGTCGGCATGGAATTCCTCCGATCGGTGCAGGGTGTGCCGGAAAAGCCCATACAGCACCAACAACACAATGCCCATGAGGATCAACAGGCCGGATTTGACCAGCAGCGTAGTATGGAGTTGATAATAAAACCGCCCTGCAACCCACAACAAACCGGCGAAGCTGAGCCCCTGGAGGGTCAGATTGCTGTGTGCGAATCCGACGATCAACAACGCAACCGGCGGGATCAGGCCGGGGATCCAAATCGCCAGGATTGCCAGGAGAGCGATCGGCGCCAGCACGGCGAAGCGGCGACGCACGGTGAGGGAGGGATGGAGGGCTCGGGTAAGAGCATCCATGGCCCAAAGGAACACCAGTCCGCTGAGCAGCCCGATCACCCAGGGGCGATTGAGCAGGGCAAGGTTCGGGTGTGAGCGGTCGAGCCAAAAGGTGTCATAGACATATCCGACTCCGGCATGCCACAGCAGCATCACGCTCAGGCCGTATCCGATCGCCTGACGGGCAAAAATGTATTGTGGATCGTCCCATTCATGCAGCCACAGCCAGAGCGCCGCGCTGAGGACCAGCGCGACCCCGGCAGCACCGGCCTCCAGTGTGTAGGCACCGTAAAAAATCGCCAGTGCAAATACTGCAGAAGAGACGATCCGATGGAGATAATGGGGTATCCCTATGATCAGCAATGCCTCGACGAGTGCCAATCCCAGCCAGGGAAGCGGGTGGTGTGGGCTTCCTCCCAGCCACCGAAAGAGCCCCAGGGTCACCAGAGCCTGTCCCGCGAGGGAGAGTGACAGCCCCATGTGTCCCACAAAAAGCACATTTTCGCTGTTGCGCAGCAGCCAAAATGCTGCGGCGACAAGAAGACCGCCGAGGAGAAACATCGCCCCGGCCGAATCAAACAGTCTTCCAAAGGTCATCCCAAGCATCAGGAGGAAAAAGATCGAAGCAAGCCAGCCCGAAAAAGCGTGCATCACCTGGACGAACCAGGGGGGAGGGGGCGGCGGCGAATCTTCGGAGGGCAACCGGAGCAGTCCGGCATTTTGGAGGATATCAATCACGCGGATCCTCCTCCCAGGCCCGAGAGGTGTTGCGCAGCCAGGATGCCGCGACCGATCCGGCAGCGATCAGGGCCAGCGCAATGATAAAAAAAGCCGCGCCATTCCAGATACCGGAAACAAGATTTTCCCCCAAAAGCGTTACCAGCAGGACAAGGGCTGATAAACATCCTCC
>CAYSQV010000079.1:0-6345 GCA_964433295.1 uncultured Nitratifractor sp.
AAAAGACCGATCCCGACAGTGTGCAAAATGAAAATACAGTCGCATTGCAGAGCAAAACACTCTTGATGGCACACGGTTATGACAGCGATAAAAATACCTGGGATACCTATGCCGAATATGCCCGGGAGAGGGGATACGATGTGTATCGTTACGATGTTCCGGCAAAAGATTCGATCGAAACCAGGGCGCAAAAACTGGCCGAAGCCATTCTCAACGAACAGGGGATCGAAAAGGGATCGCTGATCACCATTGGGCACAGCATGGGAGGGCTCGATCTGCGTTATCTCGTGACCCAAGGGCATCGTCACGAGGGCGAACAGGACAATCTCTTCTACCGGGCTGCCCAGAAAATCGCCATTATCTATGCTTTGTCCACCCCGCACAAAGGGATCACTCCACCGGGAGTTGATGCGGCAACCAAAGAGATGCAGCCCTCTGCTATGCAGCGTTTTAACCGTGCCCGACCCGATGCGGATCAGACAATCGACGGACGGAAGATCCCGACGCTGTCGGTGCGCTTCAAATGCGGGGAGGCAAAGATCTCAGACGGCTCTTCGCCGCAGCGAGCCGACTCGACGGACGGAGACGGTGTGCTTTTGACCCGCCAGCAGCTGCTCAACGGCGCACCTTATACCCAGTCGATCTTTAGCGGGAAGCACACCGACAAGGCTTTGTGTATCAGCAGTTCAACCCCGGAGCTTGAACAGACCGATATGCTCCAAAGGCTCCTGGATGATGCTTCCGGAAAGGATCCGATCGATCGGGATGTGAAAGAGATCGTTTTTTTCGACGATCAAAACTGCAGCGGGGATGAGGGAGGGCTCTTCAGCTCGCGCTACAAACCTGACAGCACGGTCAACTGCGCTACATCGGATACGTGCGACAACGATGCGATCCGCTCCATGATGCTCTATCCGGGTATTCCTGCAGGAACAACAGTAGGTGTCTACAGTACGATTGGCGGATCCCAGAGCGATGATTGGGCGCAGATTACGCTGCTGACTCCGATCGATCGTCCGGTGTGCATCGAGAGTTTTGAGCACGATATATCGACCGAGAGCCTTACCCTCAAATATTATCCCAAGGACGCCGCAATCGGTGATGAGAACGGACTGGACGGTAAAATCTCTTCGCTGAAAATAGAGTGATCAGGGGAGCGGATTGCTCAAAAGCGCGATCAGCTCCTCGCGGATACGTGCCGGACGGCCGGCGACCATGTTGGCCAAATATATATCCATCTCAAAGAGCAGCTCATCTTCCCGATAGATACACTGGCGCAATCGCATAGTGACCTTTTTGAGTTCGATTATCTCGGTAGTAACGTTCAGCAGATCGCCCAGCACGGCACTACCGTGGAATGTTGCATGCAGATCCCGGACGATCAGGCCCGTCTGGTTATCCTGCGGTGTCATTCCGTGCGTGAACAATATCTCTGAGCGCGCCCGCTCACAGTATTTGATATAGTTGGTGTGATATACAATCCCGCCTGCATCGGTATCTTCGTAATAGACGCGTATTTTCATGCTATTTCCTTTAATGTCTGAAGCAATATTTTTTGAGGCTTTGGTGCTCGTTAGTATCCATTGCTTCATTTTCAGTCCCCTTAAAATCAAAAGGATCTTCTTTTTTGCTGATACCTTTGGCTTGCAACAATGCTTCAAAGTTTTTGTGTTTTGTTTCTATGGTTGTCATTTTAAGCAATTTACTGCACTTTGTCAATTTGACAATGTCTTAACAGGAGATGAAGGGATAAAATTATGTGCATTGTGCGAAGTGCTCCCTTAGCATGTGGTGACTGCGGTTTGGATAGGTTCAGGATTTTTTTGGCTGTTTTGCCAAAAAGGAAACCAGGCAATCTCCTCGATGCGTCGGGGGGAGAGGAGTGCCGTGGCTTCTGCCGGATCGATCGCCTCAAATTGTATGCGTGCACCCGTATCCATTTGGCTGAGAGCAGAGCCGTCACGTGGGAGGATCGTGCCGATTTTCGGGTACCCGCCGATGGTTTGATGTTCGCTGAGGAGTACGATTGGATCGCCGTCATGGGTGATCTGAATTGCGCCGTAGACGATTCCCTCCGAGATGAGTTGCGTGTGTCGGGGGGGGATCTTTGTACCGGTGAGCCGATACCCCATTTTGTTGTGCTGCGAGGTTACGGTAAATGTGGCCTTGCAAAAACGTGCCTGATCGAACCAGTCTGACTGATACCCGGGGAGGTATCGGACCCGGAGTGTGCCGTTTGTATCCCATTGGGGGATGAGCGAGGGATCCAGGCTGGCGCGGGGCAGGAGAGAGTGTGCCGCTCGGGGTGCGTGGAGGGTCTGACCACCGGTCAGTGCCTCCCCGATCTCTTCACGTATGTTGACCGATACGGAATCGAAATAACGCGGGGCATCGAACCCCCCGAGTACACCGAGATAGGCGATCTGTCCATGACGGACATGGCCCAGGCGGAGCCGGTCTCCCTGGGAGAGAGGGAATCGGCTCCAATTGGAAAGAGGGGTGCCGTTGAGTGTGGCATCGGTTTGGGCACCGCCGATCGCAGCGATACCGCTCCCATGGATGACCTCCAGCTCCAGTCCGCCCAGCAAAATTTCGAGTGCAGGAGTATTGCGGGCGTTGCCAACAAGCCAGTTGACCAGTGCGTAGCTGATCCGGTCGGCTGCTCCTCCTGGCGCAATGCCGATCGCTTCATGGCCGGGGCGACCCAGATCCTGAAAGGTCGTACGGATTCCCGGGGTGACGACACGCAGCTTCATGGCAGTATGCCGCCCAGTTCACGGTAGTGTTCGCGATCAATGGCGGTAAATCGCACCTCCATTCCCACCTGCGTCAGCGAGGCCGGGGTACGCTGAGGATCGAACATCTTCAGCGGTGTCCGTCCCAGGATTGACCAGCCCCCCGGACTCTCCATAGGATAGACCGCGGTTTGCCGATCAGCGATGGCCACGCTTCCGGCCGGTATTTTGGCGCGGGGGGTGGCAAGGCGGGGGGTTTCCAGATGTTTATCCAGACGCCCGAGATACCCAAACCCCGGGAGAAATCCTACGGCATAGACATGGTAGATTGGTGCATGGTGTTGTGCGATCAATTCTTCCATCTCCAAGCCGTGTTTGCGTGAGACCGCTTCGAGATCCCAGCCCACACTCGGATCGTACCAGACCGGTATCTCAAGCCATGGCGGCGGGTGGGAAGTGGCGGCAGATTGCCCGCGGCAATGCTTCCGGAGATGCGCCTGCAACGGTGCCTCCTGCCAGACCAGCGGGTCGTAGCGTATTACGATCGACGCATACGAGGGGATCAGCGAACGGAAACCATGCCCCAGGTACTTTTGGAGGTAGCCGTAGCATTGCATCAGATCCCGGTGGGTTTTCGGGTCGATGGTCTCGCCGAAATAGAGGACGATCGCATCGGCTGAGGCGCGCCGGAAGGTCAGGCGAAAACTCATGCAAGCGCTTCCAGCCGCTGACGGATAGCACGGGTGAGGGCGACCGCCTGAGTGTTGTCTCCGTGGACACAAAGGGTGTCAGCCTGGAGCGGCAGACGTTTTCCGCTGACGGTGGTGACGCTCCCCTCCGTGATCATCTGTTCGACGCGATCAAGTACGGCGGATCGGTCATCGATCACCGCCTGAGGCTGGGAGCGGGGGAGGAGCGTTCCCGCATCGGTATAGGCACGGTCGGCGAAAAACTCAAAAAGCAAACCGATACCGTGCCGGGATGCCCGTGCACGGTATCGGTCGTTTTTTGCGGTGGAGAGGATCATCAGCGGCAGGTCGGGATAGGCATCTGCCAGCGCCTTTAGCAGCGTCTCAAGGATTGCTTCGTCCCGCATCATGTCGTTGTAGAGGGCTCCGTGGGGTTTGACATGACTCAGCCGCATCCCCTCGGAGCAGGCCAGCGCATCGAGTGCACCGACCTGATAGAGAAACACCGCGCGCAACTCCTCCGGGCTCATCGGGAGTGAACGTCGCCCGAATCCTACCAGATCGGGATAACCCGGATGGGCGCCCACTGCCACACCGTGTTCCCGGGCCAAGTGCAGCGTACGGGTGATGGTGAGGGGATCCCCGGCATGGAATCCCGCCGCAATATTGGCCCGGTCGATGTAGGGCATGATGGCCGATTCATCGGCCAACTGCCAGGGGCCGAATCCCTCACCGAGATCGCAGTTGATATCCATATAAACCTCCTCTATCCGATCATGTGTCCGGGCAGCCAAAGCGCGATCTGCGGGAACAGAGTAACGATCACAACCGCGGTGACCATGATCAGGAAAAACGGCAGCGTGTAGCGAACAATGTTGCCGATGGGTTCTTTCGAGATCGACTGGATCACAAAAAGCGAAAAGCCCACCGGCGGTGTCACCTGCGACAACTCTACCATAAAGACCAGAAAAATACCAAACCACAGCGGATCAAATCCCGCAGAGATGATAATGGGCAGGACGATCGGCAGGGTCATCACCACGATCGAGATCCCGTCGAGGATCATGCCCAAAAACAGGTACATGATCCCTACCACGAGGATCAGGCTGTAGGGGCTCAGCCCCAGGGAAGCGATGTATTCGCTCACCGCACGGGCGATCCCAAGAAACCCGACCACCTGAGAGAGAAAACCGGCTCCGGCGATGATGAAACTGATCATGACGGTGGTTTGGATAGCATGAAAGAGGGATTCGTGAATCAGATCGAGGCTGAAATTGCGAAAATAGATCGCCAGCAGGACGGAGCCCAATACGCCCAGGGCAGCTGCTTCGGTCGGGGTGGCGTACCCCCCGTAGATGCTCCCCAGGACCAGTCCGATCAGCAGAAACGTGGGGATCAGATCGCGCAGGGAAGCGATCCGCTGTGCCCAACCGAATCGTTCGCGGCGCTGTGGTACGGCCGACGGATCGATCGATGCGGCGATCATGATGTAGCCGGAGTAGAGCGCGGCGAGCATCAGACCGGGGAAGATCCCTCCGATGAACAATTTACCGATCGAGACATCGGCCAGTACGCCGTAGATGATCATAATCAGACTCGGCGGGATCAAAAAACCCAGCGTCCCGCTGCCTGCGAGTGAACCGATGGCCAGCGCTTTGCTGTAGCCCCGTTTTTGAAGCTCGGCGAGGGTGATCTTCCCTACCGTGGCTGTGGTGGCCGCCGAGGAGCCGGAGACCGCCGCAAAGAGCGAACATGCCGCGACATTGATATGAAGCAGCCGACCGGGAATACGGCTCATCCAGGGGATCAGGCCGGTCAAAAGGCGGTCCGAGATGGCGCTGCGATAGAGGATCTCCCCCATCAGGATAAAAAGTGGCAACGCCGCCAGCGACCAGGAGTTAAGTGTGTCGTAAAGAGAAGAGCTGAGCAGATCCCCGATCTTGTCAAAAATACTGATAGAAGGGGGAAGGCGCACATCGTAGATGAGCATACCTGCAATGCCGGTAAGGATCAGGGAGACCGCGATCCAGATCGAGCTGAGCAAAAAAAGGAACATGATGCCGGTGAGCACCAGCGAAAGGAGCAGGGGATCACTGATCATGGGCGGCCTTTTTGTATACAAATGCTATGGCGGCCAGCAGAAACAGCACCAACCCCGCCGGCATCGCAAGCTGCGCCAACCAAATGGGCGTTTCGGAGACCGTTTCGGAGACCATCTCGAACCGGTAGGCATCGATCACCATCAATACCGACCGATAAAGGACAAATCCCAGCAGCACGATCAGTACGATGCCGGTGAATATCTCTATGCGGCGCTGGGCAGGGGGACTCAGGCGGGCGGTAATCAGGGTAATGCGAATGTGACCGCCCTCCCGAAAGGTATACCCCAGCGCAAAAAAGATCAACGCCAGATAGAGATAGCCACTGTACTCATCCGCGATCATCGTGGAACGGTCAAAAAACGACCGCAGCACGATCTCGGTGAGGATCAGCAGGGTCAATGCGATCGTCAACAGTGACGCGATCCAGGCTCCGAGAGTTTGGAGCCTGTCGAACAGACGGATGAGGGAGTGCATCTATTTTTGATACTCTTTGAAGATCGCTTTGGTCGCGTCATCGGCGTCTTTGAGGAAAGCATCGAGCAGTTTTTTGGCAAACAGGATTTTTTCAGTGGCTGCCAGAGCGATAGGTGATACACCGACGTGGGTTTGAAACAACCGCCTTAAATGCCGGCCGCCCACCCCCAGTTTCAAGGCGAGATTCTCAAGATTTCCTTCATTCAAGGCGCCCTGGCGGATAAGCAGCATGGCCCGTGAAACAGTAGCGGAAGTACCGTTCCAGGCCGGACTTCCCGGTGCCGCTTCGGGACGACATCGCAAACATGGGCGCAGCCCGGCTTTCGCGGCCGCGGCCGGGTCGCT
>CAYSQV010000080.1:0-6296 GCA_964433295.1 uncultured Nitratifractor sp.
ATTGCACAGCAATGCATACCAAAATTCCTCATTCCTCATTCCTAATTCCCAACTCTCCACCCGGCTTCAATCCGTCCACACAGTCCACCTGCACGATCGATCCGTCACCGCCCAGCAGTTTGGCGGTCATTTTGCCCTGCCAGACACAGCCGGTGTCCAGACACACGACTTTGCGGTTCTCGACATAACCCAGCGTAGACCAGTGGCCAAACACCACCCGCACCGGCAACTCCTGACGCACATCACACTTGTACCACGGCACAAGTCCCTGTTTTTTGAGTTTCTTGGTCGGTGCACCTTTTTGGTCAAAATCCAGCACCCCGCTGCTCTCATCACAAAAACGCATCCGGGTAAAGCTGTTGACGATGTAGCGCTCCAGCGTGATCGCATCGGCATCGGGATCGAAGACCCCGGAGCCTTTCTGGTACATCTTTTTCAGCCACTTTTTGGCTTCGTCACTCTGGAGTCGCTCTTCGACCCGCCGGGCGTACTCTTTGGCCTGCTCCAGCGTCCACATGGGGGAAACCCCCGCATGCGCCATGCAATACCCCAGCGTCTCATCGCAGTGGAGAAACGGCTGTTGACGCAGCCAACCGATCAGTTCATCGACTCGGGGAGAGTGAAGAATCGGATCGATAGTGGGATTGGATTTTTTGAGTCCGAAGTATGCCGCGATCAATGTCACATCGTGATTGCCCAGCACCATGGTGATGTTGTCCCGATATGCATAGAGCCACTCCAGCGTCTCCAGTGATTTGACGCCTCGGTTGACCACATCGCCCGCCAGCCAGAGACGATCGTATCGGGGATCGAATTCAATTTTCTTCAGCAGCGCCTGAAAATCATCAAAACACCCCTGCAGATCCCCGATCGCCCAGATGCGCTGTCGGCGGCGGGTGAAAAAGTGCTTCAGCCAATGAATCATCCGTGATATCATTGTACTACGCTTGCGATAAATGCTTCAGGGGATAATGTTTCAACTCCTCCGTCATGCGTATAGTTTTTTGTATTTGGGGTCACAAGTATATCCGCCCCGGCCTGCATAGCCATAGCATACTGGAGCGCATCTTCGTAATCGTTCATGCCAAGGTGGTTTGCAATTTTGACTGTATCGTGATCAAGTATCCCTACATGCATATAACGGGTGAGATTTTGCAAAAACCGTTTGATCTCTTCGAGACTTTTGTCTTTGCGGGCGATATAATAAATGTTGTTGATCGTAATCGGAGCAACATGCCCTTCAATCAGCCTGTTTTCTGCCAGAGCAGCAATCCGTGAGGCCGGAGACGTATGGGGTTGACGATCCAGCAAAACATCAAGGAAAATGTCTGTATCGACCCATACTCTCATCGATACTTATCCCGCAAATATTCTTCGCGTGTGTTCTTCCAGTCCAGGTCGGCATTTTCTTCCGAAAGAATACCGCGAAACTGTTCGATTGAAGCCGGAAGCGCATCCAGCTCTTCCCTTGAGATAGGAAGGCGTTTGTTCTGTTTCATTTCTTGAAATTCTTCAAACGGAATCAAAACCGCTACCGGCTTATTGCGTTTGGCGATCACAACCTCTTCTTTTCTCATCCCTACCAGTGAAAGCAAACTGGAAAATTTGGATTTGGCTTCAACGACATTAACGATCATTAACGATCCTTTGTGGTCATAATGACCCTATTGTATCACATTGGAGAGAAATTGTCAATTTAGAATTTCCGATCCAGTTCCAGTGCCTCCCGCCATGCGGCGGCCTTGGCTTCGAAGCGCATCGCAGCATAAGCCGGAGAAGGGGACGGCAGATACACAGTCTCGATCTCCAGATGGTCAAAGTGGAGCTTGTAGAGTGCTTCGGCTTTGCGCCCGGTAAAGGCGATACGTTCGATAGAAGGGTACCGCTCCAGCAGCCCCGAGATGTCGTTGACCGCCTCATCCTCCAGCGAGCTGTCCAGCGACCCTTCCCGCACGCACGAAGCGATCATGTCCCACACCCCAAGACCCGTCTCCTTGAGCAGCCAGATCTTCTGGTCACGGTTGAGGGCCGGATAGCCGGTGATAGCCGAGAGGATCGGCCAGAATTGATTGCGCGGATGGGCATAGTAGAAGTCATTCGCCATCGACTGCACGCTGGGGAACGAGCCCAGGATCAGCGTATGGGTATCGTCAAACACAATCGGGTCAAAAGGGTGCGTTTCGGTCACCGGCACGCCTTGCGCATGTTGACGATCATCAGTGCCAGTATCGAGACAGCAAGCACACCGGCATCGATCATCATCCCTATACGGGTCGCATCCGGCACATCGGCAGTGCGCAACATATCGGGCAGATAATACTCCCCCAGCAGCACCGCCGCGGCCAGCACCATAATGGTCGTAGCCTGCTCCAGCTTGCCATGCTCTCCCATCTTGAATCTATACCCCTCATACAAAGCCACCACAACCATCAATGCCCATAGCCACGGCCGTAACGCCCCCATCTCCACCGGCAGCACCGCCACGGCAGCATATACCACCATCCCAAGTATCGCACCCAAAAATATCAGATAAGCCATCGTCGCATAGCGAAAATTCTTTTTCATTTTTGTTTTCCTTGTTGTTCATGCTTATTCGAATGTCAACCAAGGGCAGACACGCAGGCCTGCCCTCTATTCACTATTCACTCTTCGCCAAAAAGAATAAATCCCCGATCGAGCCCTGCCAGATCGGTATAAAACTCAGCCGAATATACTCCAAGTTCTTTAACAAAAGCTGAAATACGTGCACGCTGATCGTACCCCATCTCACACGCTATGTGTCGGATGCCCCGATCGGCTGCCAATGCGATGATTTGGCGCAGCAGCGCATCCCCTTGCTCCTCGGCGAACAGGGCAGTATGGGGTTCAAAGTCTGCCACATTGGGAGCCAGCTTGGCTTCACGCGCGACATAGGGGGGATTGGAGACGATCATCTCCACCGGCTCCGTGATGCCATCGAGCAACGACGTATGCCGCAGCACGATCCGATCCCCCAGCCCGAAGCTCTCAACATTGCGCCGCGCGATAGCCAAAGCATCCTCCGATATATCACTCGCCACAATCTTCAAAGAGGGAAACATCCGAGCCAGCACCACCGACACCGCCCCAGACCCCACCCCGATCTCAGCGATATGGGTCAGCCCATGCGCCCGGATCACCTCTGCGGACTTTTCAACCAGTATCTCCGTCTCAGGACGCGGGATAAGTGCGCCGGGGGCGATGTGGAGGTCGATGTCATAGAAACTCACCCGCCCCGTGATATACTCCACCGGCTCATAGGCTGCCCGTCTGGCTATCCATGCTTCGAAGCCCGCCGCGTCCTCCATCTCCTCGTCTCCATACAACAGCAGATATGAACGATCGACATCCAGATATGCCGCCAGCAGGATCTCCGCCTCCAGACGGGGACGGTCGGTGACGGGCTTGAGACGCTCTGTGGCAGTTTGAAGGGTTTGGTGGAGGGTCATGAGTGCTCTTAGTCTTTGATCATATCGAATATCCCCCCGCTGGGCAGCTCTCCGTCCAGATCGATCTGCGATCCGTCATACCCAAGCTCTTTGAGCCGCTCAAGGATCGGCGGATGGGTGTGATAAAAGAAGATCACCAACGGATGGGATTTGGGAAACGATTTGTTCTCAGCAACAAGCTTGAGCAGGGCTGAGACCAGATGTTGTTTGCCGCCTACTTCGGAGCCGTATGCATCCGCAGCATATTCGTTGTGCTGAGAAATATAGCTCATAATAGGAGTAAAGACAAAGCTAAGCAGCGGAAAAAGCAGCATCAAAACTGCGATCTTGACTCCGGCAGTCGGTACGACACCCATAGCCAAAAAAAGACTCTCCGGCAGATTGCCGGCAAGGAAAAATCCGACCAACAGCAGCACACCGACCAGCGCGATGTTTTTCCAGATGTCACCATGGCGGAAATGCCCCAGCTCATGACCCAGTACCGCCAGCAGCTCTTTGTCGGTGAGTTTGGTCAGCAGCGTATCAAACAGCACCACGCGCTTGGACTTGCCCAGACCGCCGAAAAAGGCGTTGAGCTTGGTGCTCTTCTCCCCGGCGTTCATCACGAACACCCCCTGGGAATGAAGCCCCGCCTGCGTCATCATCGCCTCGATCTTTTGGCGAAGATCTCCCTCTTCCATCGGAGTAAATTTATAAAACAGCCCCATAAAAAACGGCATCAGGATATTGGCTCCCAACACCACAAGAAAGATCAAGCCAAAACCCCACAGCCACCAGGAGCTCACATGAGAGATGATCCACGCCAGTCCCCCCAGCACCGCCCCGCCGATGAGCACGAAGAGCACGATCTGTTTGAGGGTATCGATCACGAACATTTTGGGGGTCATTTTGTTAAACCCAAACGCCTCGTCGATCTTGAACTTCTCGTAGAGCTCGAACGGCAGGGTTACAACGAAATTGACCGCGAAAAAGCCGAACAGGAACAGCACGGCATTGCTCACCGTATCCTCCACACCCGCCAGCCCCTGCAGCCACGCAAAGCCGCCGATTGTCCACCAGACAAAGAGCAGATAATCCACAATGTGCGTCAGCAGCGAGAGCTTCTCTTTGGCTACGGCGTAATTACCGGCTACCAGATAACGCCCCTGACCCATCAGTACAGGCTCTCCTCTTTTTTCCTGATTGATATAGCCTATCTGCATCACCGAGATATAAACCCGCAACAGGGTATAGAGGGTATAGTCACCCATGATAAACATCAACATACATCCATTCCTTTTCAAAACATACGAAATCTTCCCGCCAAGCCCTGAATAGCAACACACCCCAACATCGCGCAGCGAGGCACCGAAGGTGTCTGTGCCGTGCCCGAACGGTTTGGCGGGAAGATTTTGGCAGAGTCAATATAATCTTTTTAGCTTTGGGTGGGCTTAGCTATAATACGGTCAATTCTCACAAGGACAATACGTGGCATGGATCGACCTGTTTGACATCGACAAAAACTATGACGTAAAACCCATCTTCAAGGGGATGGGATTTCATCTCGAAGCCGGCGAGCGTGTCGCCATCATCGGCCAAAACGGCAGCGGCAAATCGACGCTGATGAAGATAGCACTCGGCACCGAAGAGCCCGACGAGGGCAAGCGGATCGTCGATCGCTCCGTGCAGATCGGAATGCTCTCCCAGCAGCCGGTCTTCCCCGCCGGACTCAATGTGCGTCAGGCCATCGAGCACGAACTGACCGAGCTGCGCGAAGCCAAAGAACGCTACGAGGTGCTCAGCATGCGTCTGGCCGAAGAGTACGAGGACAAAGCACTCCTCCAGGAACACGCCGAAGTATCCACCTATCTCGATCACCACAACGCCTGGGATCTAAGCAGCAAGATCGAGAGGGTGTTGCAGGAATTTCGTCTCAAAGAGTACGAAGATCGCCTGGTAGAATCCCTCTCAGGGGGCGAGCAGCGACGGGTAGCCCTGGCGACCCTGATCCTCAAAAAGCCTGACATCCTGATGCTCGATGAGCCCACCAACCACCTCGATGTGTATATGGTCGAGTTTCTTGAGGAGATCTTGCTCAAAGAGAAATTCACTCTCCTTCTTATCTCACACGATAGATATTTTATCGATACGATCGCTACCCGTATCGTCGAAGTCGAAAACCTTGGGCTGGTCAGCTACAAAGGGGGCTACCGCAGCTTTCTGAGCCAAAAAGAACAGCGCCTGGCCGCCATGCAGCGCCAGCACGACAATCTCATCCGTCTGCTCAAAAAAGAAGAGGAGTGGCTCTCGCGAGGTGTCCAGGCGCGCCAGACCCGCAATCAGGGGCGTAAACGTCGGGTCTTTGAGCTGCGCGAGGAAGCGAAGAAAAACCCTGCCCTCATCCGCAAGATGCGCATAGAGCTCGACCGCGAACGCAAGGCCTTTATGCGCGAAAAGATCGTCGCCAAACGGCGGGTACTGTTTGACATACGTCACCTTGGCTACTCCATCGCAGGCAAAAAGCTGATCGAGGATTTTACGATGCGCATCCTCCAAAAAGACAAAATAGCCGTCGTCGGCCACAACGGCAGCGGCAAGTCCACATTTCTCAAGCTTCTGCTGGGCCAATTGCAGCAAGACAGCGGATCGATCAAGCGCGGGCAGGAGATTACCATCGGATATTTTGACCAGCACAGAGCAATGCTCAAAGACGACGAGACACTCATCGGTACCTTCTGCCCTGATGGCGGGGATCGGGTGATCGTCAACGGAAGAAATATGCACGTCTACGGGTATCTCAAAAACTTCCTTTTTCCGCAAGAGTATCTGGACAAAAAGATCGGTCAGCTA